>NZ_BAAAIF010000033.1:0-107102 GCF_039525925.1 Streptomyces javensis
CGCGCGTGGCCGGTCCAGCCGCCCGCCCGTGTCTGCGCCCGCCCGTGTCTGCGCCCGGCCAGGCTGACTGCCCCGCGCGTGCGCGCGCCGCTTGCCCCGCGCTGACTGCCCCGCGCGCGTGCGCGCCGCGCTTGCTCCGCGCTGACCGGCCCGCGCGTGAGCGCGCGTCACCGTCGTGGCTCCGGCCGCACCCGGGCTATCCGCCGGAAGGGCGATTCTCAGCGGGGCTGGTTGACATGGCTCGCTCAGCTCTCTACGGTCCGTTGGTTGTTAGGAAACCTACTTAACCAATGCTCTGCCTGCCCTCAGGGAGACATCCGTGGTCCTCCGTCCGGCACCATTCCGGCGGCGGGCGCGAGCCCGCGTCCGACGCGCTCTGACCGCCACGCTCGCCGTCGGCGGCCTGCTCCTCACCGTCTCCCTCACCACGGGCGCCGCGCCCCCGCGCGGCGGACCGGCGACGGGCGGCCCGACCCCGGTGACCCGGGTGGGTGCGGCGCCCGGCACCGCGACCCCGCTCGCGGGCTTCGCCACGCAGTCCTCGGCCAAGGTGTCCGATACCCCCGCGGCCATCTCCACCCCCGGTTACCCGGCGTCCGGCTGGCACCCGGTGGGGCCGAGGTCGACGGTGCTCGCCGGGCTGCTCGCGGCCGACGCGTACCCGGATCCGTTCTACTCGACCAACCTCAAGAAGATCCCCGCGGCCGACTTCACCGTCCCCTGGTGGTACCGCGGCGACTTCACCGTGGCCGACACCTCCCGCCGCACCTATCTGGACGTCAGCGGTGTGATGTCCGCCGCCGATGTGTACGTCAACGGCGCCCAGGTGGCGACCAAGGACCGGATCGCCGGTGCGTACACCCGGCATGAGCTGGACGTCACCGACCTGGTCAGGGCGGGGACCAATACGGTGGCGTTCCGCGTCCAGCCCAACGATCCGCGCAAGAACCTCACGATGGGCTGGATCGACTGGCTCCAGCCCCCGCCCGACGAGAACATGGGCATCGTCCGCGATGTGCTGGTCCGCCGCGGCGGCCCGGTGGCCCTGCGCGACGCGCATGTGACGACCCGGCTGGACACCCAATCCCTCGCCTCCGCCGAACTCACCGTCAAGGCGCGGGTCCGCAACGACTCCGCCTCGTCGGTCACCGCAACGGTCTCCGGCACGGCCGGCCCCGCCGCCATCAGCCGCACGGTGTCGCTCGCCCCGCACGAGACCAAGGCCGTCACCTTCACCCCCGTCGACTTCCCCCAGCTGCGCCTGGACCGGCCCAAGGTGTGGTGGCCCGCCGGGATGGGCGACCAGCCGCTGTACGACCTCGACCTCACCGCCACCGTCTCGGGCACCCCCTCCGACACCGCCCACCACAGCTTCGGCATCCGCGACGTCAAGGCGCCGCTCAACGCCGACGGTGCCCGCCAGTACCGCATCAACGGACGCCCGCTGCTGATCAAGGCGGGCGGCTGGTCGCCCGATGTGTTTCTGCGCTGGGACGCCCGCTCGGTGGAGGACCGGCTGAAGTACACCCTCGACCTGGGGCTGAACACCGTCCGCCTCGAAGGCCATATCGAGCCGGACGAGTTCTTCGACCTCGCCGACCGCTACGGCATCCTGACCCTCCCCGGCTGGGAGTGCTGCGACAAGTGGGAGGGCCAGGTCAACGGCGATGAGACCGGGGAGAAGTGGACCCCCGCCGACTACCCGGTCGCCAAGGACTCGATGGCCGCCGAGGCCGCGCGCCTGCGCGACCACCCCAGCGTCATCTCCTTCCTCATCGGCAGCGACTTCGCCCCCGACGCCACCATCGAGAAGAACTACCTGGACGCCCTCGAGGCCGCCGACTGGCCGACCCCGGTGATCCCCGCCGCCTCCGCCAAGTCCTCCCCGAGCCTGGGAAAGTCCGGCATGAAGATGACCGGGCCCTACGACTGGGTGCCGCCGGACTACTGGTACGCCAAGCGGGAGGGCGGCGCCACCGGCTTCAACTCCGAGACCAGTGCCGGACCCGACATCCCCACCCTGGACACGCTCCGCCGCATGATGTCCCCGAGTGAACTGGAGACCCTGTGGCGGGATCCGTCGGCCAAGCAGTACCACCGGTCCCCGTCCGGCACCTTCGGCGATCTCAAGCTGTTCGACAACGCGCTGATCGGCCGCTACGGAAAGCCGACCGGGCTGACGGACTACGTACGCAAGGCCGCGCTGGCGCGGTACGAGGCGGTGCGCGCCCAGTTCGAGGCGTACGCGCGCAACTTCTCCGACACCTCCCGGCCCGCCACCGGTGTCGTCCACTGGATGCTCAACAGCGGCTGGACCTCGCTGCACTGGCAGCTCTTCGACCGCTACCTGGACCAGGGCGGGGCCTACTACGGCGCCAAGAAGGCGAATGAGCCGCTGCACATCCAGTACTCCTACGACTCCCGCTCGGTGGTCGTGGTCAACGGCGAGCACACCGCCGCCACCGGTCTCACCGCCCGGGTCAGCCTCTACACCCCCGACGGCACCCGGAAGTTCGACAAGAGCGCCACCGGCCTCCGGGTGCCGGGTGACGGCGGCAAGGCCACCGCGCTCACCGTCCCGGCCGATGTGAGCGGGGTGTCCGGCGCCTATCTGGTCAAGCTCCAGCTCACCGATGGGGCGGGCAAGGAGGTCAGCCGCAATGTGTACTGGCTCTCCACCGAGAAGGACGTGCTCGACTGGGACAACACCGACTGGTACTACACCCCCACCACCTCGTACGCGGATCTGACCGGGCTCGACGACATGGCCGAAGCGCCGGTGTCCGCCACCGCCACCACGACCGGCGGGCCGGATTCCACCGCCACCACGACCGTCACCCTGCGCAACACCGGGAGCGGACGCACACCGGCGCTGCTCGTGGACGCCCATCTGGTGAACGGCTCGGGCAAGCCGGTCCTGCCCGTTCGCTGGTCGGACAACGAGGTGAGCCTGTGGCCGGGCGAGTCGGTGACGCTCACCGCCACGTATCGCACGGCGGACCTGGGCGGTTCGGCCCCCTCGGTGCGGATCTCGGGCTGGAACACCGCCACCCGCACCGTCCCCGCGGCCGCCAGGACCCGCTGACCGTCCATGTCCTGAAATCGTGTCGAAAGGAATTTTTCCGGCGAGTCCGATGCATGGAGCAAGTTCACACTTTTGTATGCTTTCTCCAGCGCGTCGTTCCCCCGTGTCGGACAGTCACTGTCCGTACGCTCACGAAAGGGGCTCCATATGCACACCATGGAGGTTCGCCCGCCGGTACCCAGCCGTTCCAGCAGCAGATGGCGTCGATACGGCAGACTCGCCGCCGCCAACTTCGTCCGGGGTGCCTCGTACGCGAGCGGCACCGCGGCCATCGGTCTGATGGCGTGGTGGGTGCAGACCCGCTGACACACCCCACGCCACCCCGTCCCGAGCCGGAGCCCCTGACCCTGATCGCCCGCGGTCCACCGCGACGGCCACGCACGGCCGTCGCGGCGGCCGGACTACGCCTGAGGATGCGGCTGCGAGCGGCCGGACTACGCCTGAGGATGCGGCTGCGAGCGGAAGCGGGGGAAGTGCATCCCCCGGTGCTCGGCGCGCGGGGCGCCGGGTCCGCCGAGACTGCCGCGCAACTGGATGCCGTGCATGATCTCGATGATGCCCAGCGCGAGCAGCCAGATGCCGGCCACCACGGTGAGCGCCGTGATCGAGCCGAAGGGCGCCACGATCAGGATGATCCCGCCCAGGATGGTGAGCGCGCCGAGGAACATCTGCCAGCCCCGGGCGGGCATGTCCTCACCGGAGATCGCCATGGCGGTCATCATCACGCCCCGGATCAGCCAGGCGAAGCCGATCCACAGCGCGAGCAGCAGAATCGACTGGGCCGGTCCCCGGAAGCAGAGCAGTCCCAGCAGCACACTCAGCGCGCCGGTGACGAAGCTCAGCACCCGCAGCTGCCTCGGGACATGCGAGCCGAAGGCCCCGGCCAGCTGGAAGATCCCGCTGATCAGCAGATACGCGCCGAACAGGACGCCGATCACCACCAGGGAGGGACCCGGCCACGCCAGCACCATGATACCGAGCGCGATCGCCACCAGACCCGCGGTCACCAGGACCTGCCAGGTGGTGTTGGACAGCATGTTCTGCATCGTGGCGTAGGGGTTGCCTTCATCGGAGGGCCGTTCTCCCGGCCGGCCGTAGGGTTCCTCTCTCGGCTGCCCGGCACCATGCGGACTGTCGGAGGAGTAAGTCATGGTCGTCCACCTCCTCGGGGGGACACGATGGCCGTAGCCCACAGATCCATCCTCCCTCCGCGCCGGTTCCAGCGCCTCGCGGGCGGTGGACCCGCATGGCAAGGTGGTGGTGAGGCCGTGTCCTGGTGCGTGTCATAGGGAGGCCCGACATGGACGACCGGGAGTTCTTCCAGACGGTGGCGGACCGCACCCAGCTGTCACGGCAGGAGGCGGCGGATGTCACCCGCGCCACGCTCGAGACCCTGGCGGCCCGGCTGAGCGCGGGCGAGGCCCGCGATCTCGCCCTGGAGCTGCCCGAACACCTCCGGGAGTCCCTTCGGCGCGGGCCGGAGGAGATGGAGGTCTTCGACCCCGAGGAGTCGATCCGCAGGGTGCACGAGCGCACCGGGCTGTCCGAGCCCGAGGCCGACCGGGGTGTCCGAGCGGTCCTCGCCACGCTCCGGGAGGCCGTCTCGGCCGAGGAGTACGACCACGCCATGTCGCAGCTGGGCAGCGAGTTCGCGAGGATGGCGGAGTCCGCGCGCTGACCCGCCCGCCGGCGAACGGGCTCATCCGGCCCGCCAGCCGCTCCACCGGCCGACGGTGATCTCCACGACCGGTCCGCGCGGCGGCCGGTCCCCGTACTGGACCGGATAGGTGTCCACGAGCAGCCGGACGTATTCCGCGGACAACGGCGACTCCTCCGCCGGTGGCAGGACGCGGGCCGTGCCGTCGGCGCGCGCCCACCACAGGTGGTCCCAGTTCTCGTCGTAGTCGTCCACCAGGAGGCATACGTCGGGATGCGCGCGGATGTTGTCCAGGCGCTTCAGCCGTGTCGTCCGCTTCGGCTTGTGGTCGACGGCCGTCACCACGGTGTCGCCGGTCAGCGCGAAGACCACCGGCACCAGATGCGGGCGGCCCTCGGCGCCGACGGTCGCCAGCCGGGCCAGCCTGGACCGGGCGAAGCGCTCACGCGCCTGCGCGCTCGTCAGCTGCGGCATCGTGGCTCCCGGCGGCTCACCGGAACCGGTCGGCGATCCGGGCCATCGCGTCCAGCCGTGCGATCGTCTCCGCCTCCGGCATCGTCGGCAGATAGAACAGCACCCGCTCCACACCGATGCGCTGATACCCCTCGACCGCGTCGGGGTCCTCGGACATCGCGTACACCGTCACCGGTACGTCGCGGCCCGCCACCTCGCGCAGCCGCTCCATCTGCGGGCGCAGCTCCTCGGGGGATCCGCTGTTGGCCAGCCAGGCGTCGCCGAGCTCGGCGATCCGCCGGAACGCGGCCTCGCCGCCACCGCCCACATAGATCGGCGGATGTGGCTGCTGGACCGGCTTGGGCCACTGGAAGACGGGGTCGAAGTTCACGAACTCCCCGTGGAACTCGGCCTTCTCCTTCGTCCACAGTTCACGGATGGCCCGCAGTCGCTCGTCCATCAGCCGGCCCCGGGTGGACGGATCGGTCCCGTGGTTCTCCATCTCCTCACGGTTCCAGCCCGCGCCGACCCCGAAGACGGCCCGTCCGTCCGAGATCAGGTCGAGCGAGGCCACTTCGTTGGCGGTGGTGATCGGGTCCCGCTGTACCACCAGGGCGATACCGGTCCCCAGCAGCAGATGCCGGGTGACCGCGGCGATCGAGGCGAGCGTCACGAACGGGTCGAGGGTGCGGTAGTAGATCTCCGGCAGGTCTCCGCCACCCGGATAGGGGGTGCGGCGCTCCACCGGGATATGGCTGTGCTCCGCGATGAAGAGCGAGTCGAATCTGCGTTCCTCGAGGGCCCGTCCCAGGGGGACGGGCCGGATGCCCTGGTCGGTGACGAACGTGGATACGCCGATTTTCACTGCGGCTCCCTGGGACGGTGCGTGGATGAGCTACGGGAACCACATGGGTACCCGGCCGTGCGGAAACCGCAACGGTGCGCACGAGTGACGCGGCCGGGTGGCGGGCGGACCGGGCGGCGGCGGACCGAGTGGTGCGAGCCCTACGACCGGGGCTCACCCGGACCGAGCAGCACACCGCGCCCCGCGTAGAACCGCCCGAGGTCGCCCCAGGGGACCTCGGCGAACCGCTGGGAGCCGTCCGGGAAGCCCGATGGATTGTGCACGAGGAGATGGTCCGGGGTGGCGCCGACGGCCAGCACCAGATGGCCGCCCCGGTGCGGCGGCCGGGGATCCAGGGTGCGGAGGGAGGGGTGGACGGACAGCATCGCGAGCCGCCCGGCCGCGAGATGTCCGGGCAGCTCCTCGGCCGGAAGCTGGGGCCTGGACTCGGCGAACAGTTCCCAGCGCCGCCGAGCGTAGGCGGCGAACGGGGCGTAGATGAGCCCGTCCACCCGGTCCGGGTGGCGCACGTACGCCCCCGCCTCGACACACTCCTCGGCGAGTGTCACCGCGGGTGGCGCGGTGCCGCGCCAGTGGTCCAGCGCCATGCGCAGACACGCCATCCCGCACAGCCGCCACGACCAGAACGCGTACTCCTCCGGGCTCGCGGCCCCGGACTTCTGCCACAGCGGGTCGTCGGCCGCCGACAGGGCGCCCGTGACGATGTCGGGCACCAGGCCGGGCGACTCCCACTGGGCGTAGTAGGGCACGGGGTGGATGAGGGAAACCGGGGTCTCGGTCATGGGTGCCAGTCTTCCCGAACTCCGCGCGCCGCGCCCCGGTCTCCGCGTGCCGGGCCCCGGTCTCCGCGCGCCGCGCCCCGGTCTCCGCTCAGCCGCCCGTGGCGAAGCCCGGGAAGAGGGTCATGCCGCCGTCGACGTACAGGGTGGTGCCCACCACGTAGTCGCACAGGTCGGAGGCCAGGACGACGGCGGCGTTGGCGATGTCCAGGGGGTCGCCGATCCGGCCGTACGGGATGAGCTCCAGGAGGGAGTCGCGCGCCTCGGGGGACTGCCAGGCGCTGCGGTTGATCGGGGTCTTGATGGCGCCCGGCGCGATCGCGTTCACCCGGATCTTGTGGGGTGCGAACTCCTGGGCCAGGGTCTGGGTCAGCATCGCCACACCGCCCTTGGACGACGCGTAGTTCACATGGCCGGCCCAGGGAATCGTCTGGTGCACCGAACTCATGCAGATGACCTTCCCGGCCGCCCGTGACACCTCCGGGACCACGCCGCGCCGGAGGAACTCCTTGATGGCCTCCCTGGCGCACAGGAACTGGCCGGTGAGATTGACGGAGATGACCTTCTCCCACTGCTCGAGCGTCATCTCGGTCGTGGCGGCGTCCCGCTGGAGTCCCGCGTTGGCGACGAGGATGTCGATGGTGCCCAGGCGGTCGACCATGGTGGACACCATGTCGACGACCTGGTCCTCCTGGGACACATCCGCCTGCTGGGCATAGGAGTGCACACCGTGGCTCTGGATCTCGGCGACGACCGCCTCGGCGGCCGGCCGGTCGCTGACGTAGTTGACCACCACATCGGCGCCGGACCGGCCCAGCGCGATCGCGGTGGCCTTTCCGATCCCCGAGTTCGCCCCGGTCACCAGCGCCTTCTGCCCCTTGAGGAGTTCCGGGGCATGCACCGGGGGAGGACGATCGGGATTGCTGTTCACTGGCTCGGTCTCCTTCGTCGGTCCGTCACCCACCGCCCCGACCCTGGCAGCCCGCCGGGGGACCCGTAGCCCCCCACGGCGCCACGGTCACCCGCTAAGGCGATGCACATCGTTCCAGCGGCGCAACGTGGCGCCCGGCTCAGTTGGCCTCCGCGAGCGCCTGCGCGCGCAGGGTGGAGCAGGTGCGGTTGATGAGCCGTGAGACGTGCATCTGGGAGATGCCCAGGTGCTCGGCGATCCGGCTCTGTGTCATATCGCAGAAGAAACGCATGTAAAGGATCTGCCGCTCCCGGTCCGGGAGCCGGCTGAGACCGGGACGCACGGCCTCGCGGTCCACCACCCGATCGTACGCGGGCTCCTGGGCGCCGAGCGTGTCGGCCAGCGAGTAGCCGTCGTCGGCGCCGGTCAGCTGGGCGTCCAGGGAGAGCGGGGTGAAGCTGCCCATGGCCTCCATACCGGCGCGCACCTCCTTCTCGCTCAGCCCGGTGCGCTCGGCGATCTCCTGGGCCCGCGGCGGCCGGTCGTCCACCCCGCGGGACAGCTCGCGGTGCGCGGCCCGCACCCGGTTGCGCAGGTCCTGGACCCGGCGGGGGACATGCAGCACCCACAGGTGGTCCCGGAAGTGGCGCTTGATCTCGCCGACGATGGTGGGCACGGCGAACCCGGCGAAGGCGGTGCCGTGTTCCGGGTCGTACCGCTTGACGGCCTTCACCAGGCCGAGCGCCGCCACCTGCTGGAGGTCCTCCAGGGATTCGCCGCGGTTGCGGTACTGCCGGGCCAGCCGTTCGGCCATCGGCATCCACGCCTCCACGACGCGGCGGCACAGCGCCTCCTTCTCCGGGCCGTCGGGGAGCCGGGCCATTTCCGCGAACTCGGCGCTGGTGTCCGGGGCGTCGTCATGCGGGTGCTTCGTGGGGCCGGTCTGGGGCCGTGTCATGTCCTGCGTCGCGGTCGTCATGGAACACACCTCCTGCGATGGGCTGACGGGTCACCTGGGACCGGGAGTGCGTCGCGGGAGGTTCACGGGGACGTGCTGACCGGCGCGCCGCCGCGGTCTGGAGCGTCAGACCGCTCCCGCGGTGCGTGCCTACGGTCCGAAGCACGAATATCCGCCTGCCCTGGGCCTCCAGGGGCAAACAAACTTCTTCCGGACCAGGTCGACCGCGTGGCACACCGGCGCGCACGCCGGGCCGAGTGTCCGCCGTGCGGGCCGGGCTCAGCCCAGCAGCGCGGCCACCGTCATCAGCACCGGCGGCGCGAGCAGCGTGGACAGCAGGATCGACTCACGGGCCAGGACGGTGGCGGTCTGATAGCGGGAGGCGTAGGTGAACAGGTTCTGAGCCGCCGGTAGCGCGGAGGTGACGACGGCGGCGAACAGCGCCGGGCCGCTCAGTCGGAACACACCCGCCGCGATGGCCCACGCCACCACCGGCTGGGCGAAGGACTTCAGCGCCACCGACAGCAGCACCGGCCCGCGCTCCTCGCCGCGCCCCGGGAGCTGACTGCCCGGCAGCGAGATCCCGAAGGCCAGCAGCACGGCGGGCACGGCCATCCCGCCCAGCAGCGAGAGCGGTTCCACGACGGGCCCGGGGATCCGCCAGCCCGTGGCGGACACCAGGACACCGGAGAGCGAGCCGATCACGATGGGGTTCCGGAACGGGCTGGTCAGCCTGCGGATCAGCGAGGGGCGCGTATCGGGGCGGGAGAGGTCGATGACCGTCAGGGCGATCGGGGTCATGACGAGTTGCTGGAAGAGCAGCACCGGGGCGATCAGGGTCGCGTCCCCCAGCACGTACATCGCGATGGGGATGCCGAGGTTGCCCGCGTTCACATAGCTCGCGCACAGCGCGCCGATCGTCGTCCGGCCGACGCTCCACCGCCGTACGGCGCCGACGGCCACGAACGTGCCCGCGACCACGAAGGTGGACAGGGCCGTCACCAGCAGCGGTGTGGAGACGACGACGGAGAGGTCGGCCTTGGAGAGCGTGGTGAACAGCAGCGCGGGGGAGGCCACGTCGAAGGAGAGCTTGGTGAGCACCTCGCGGCCGTGGACGCCCAAGGAGCGGCGGCGTCCGATGACATAGCCGGTGACGATGATGGTCGCGATGACACCGAAGCCGGTGATCACACCCCCCACTGCGCCTCCGCCCCAGCGTGGCCGCTGCCGCCCGCGCGGGGTGCCGCGGGGTCTCGTCCGGTCGTCGTGGTGGTCGAGGGCCAGGGCGCGGCGGTCATCAAGGGCGTCTTCCGGGTGCGTAGGGTCAGCATGCACCCTACAAGTAATTCGGCCGCCGCGCTGTGATGTCGCTGCCGGGTGGGGGTCTCCGGGCTCAGGTGATGGTCAGGGTGCGACCCCGCTTGGCCAGGGAGCTGTTGCCCGCGAACACCCGGATCTCGCCCTTCTGGACCAGGAACCGGCCGTGCGGATCCTGGGTCCAGAAGCCCAGCTCCTCGGCGCTCAGCCGGAACCGGACCGTGGTGGCCCTCCCGGGGCCGAGGCTGACCCGGCGGAAGCCACTGAGCCTGCGCACCGGTTGCACGATGCTCGCCACCGGATCGCGGATGTAGAGCTGCACCACCTCATCGCCCTTGAGCCGCCCGGTGTTGCGCACCGCCACCGCGACCTCGACGGTGTCGCCCTTGCGCAGCGCCTCGGCCCGGATACGGCTGACGCTGAGCCGGGGTTCGCCGATGTCGAAGGTGGTGTAGCTGAGGCCGTGGCCGAAGGGGAACCGCGGTCCGTTGGCCACGTCGAGGTACTTGGAGGTGTAGTGGTTGGCCCGGTCGTAGGGGCGCCCGGTGTTCTCGTGGTTGTAGTAGATGGGAATCTGGCCGACCGTGCGCGGAAAGGTCACGGGCAGCTTGCCACCGGGGTTCACGGTGCCGAAGAGCACATCCGCGATGGCGTTGCCGCCCTCGATCCCCGGATGCCACGCCTGGAGCACGGCGGGTGTGCGCTCCAGCCAGCCCTCCATCGTCAGTGGACGTCCGCTGAGCAGCACCACCACGAACGGCGCGCGGGTGTCCGCGATCGCGGAGATCAGCCGCTCCTGATGGCCGGGCAGACCGAGGTCGCCGCGCACGGACGCCTCCCCGCTGAGCGTCGCCGCCTCCCCGACCACCACCACGGTCACATCGGTCGCCCGCGCCGCCGAGGCGGCCCGTGCGATGCCCCGGGTGTTCCGGCCGGACGCGTCCACGCCCTCGACATGGCTGATCCGGGCCTTCGGCGCCGCGTCCTTGACCGCGTCCACCACGGTGACCGGGCGGAACTCCTCGGCCCAGGGCCCGGCCCAGGAGCCGCGCAGATCGGTGGAGTCGGCGAAGGGCCCGACGACGGCGATGGAGCCCGATCTGTCCAGCGGGAGCGTGGACCTCTCGTTCTTGAGCAGCACCATGGTGCGCCCGGCCGCTTCACGGGCCGCCGCCCGGGACGCCTTCGTGGGCCCGGCGATCGCCGTGTCCTCGTCCACGTAGGGGTGCTCGAAGAGCCCGAGCCGGAACTTCAGCCGCAGGATGCGGGCCACCGCGTCGTCCAGCCGCTCGGTGGTGATCTCACCCCTGCGCAGCAGCCGCTTGCCGTACTCGTTGATGGTGGTGCTGGCCATCTCCATGTCGATCCCGGCGTTGAAGGCGAGCCGGGCGGCGTCGGAGCGGTCGGCGGCATAGCCGTGGACGATCATTTCCTGAACGCCGTTGTAGTCGCTGACCACGAAGCCGCCGAAGTCCCATTCCTCCTTGAGGATCTCGGTCAGCGCATGCCGGTAGCCGTGGGCGGGGACCCCGCTGACGGTGTTGAAGCTCGCCATGACGGTGGCCACCCCGGCGTCCAGGGCCGCGCGGAACGGGGGGAGGTAGAAGTTGCGCAGCCGGGCCTCGGAGACATCCACCGTGTTGTAGTCGCGGCCGCCCTCCACGCCCCCGTAGGCGATCATGTGCTTGGCGCAGGCCGCGAGGCGCCGCCGGGAGCGCAAGTCGTCGCCCTGGTAGGCGCGGGTCTTGGCGGCCGCGAGCCGCGCCGCCAGATACGGGTCCTCGCCGTCGCCCTCGGCGATCCGCCCCCAGCGCGGTTCATGGCATACGTCCATCATCGGTGAGAACGCCCAGTGCACCCCGTTGGAGCGGGCCTCCCGCGCCGACACCTCCGCGTCCCACTCGGCCACCGCGGGATCGAAGGCGGCGGCCTGGGCGAGGGGGATGGGAAAGGTGGTCCACATGCCATGGATGACATCGAGCCCGAAGACCAGCGGAATGCCCAGCCGGGACTCCTCGACGGCCATCCGCTGGAGCGTGTTGGTGGTACGGGCCCCGTAGATGTTGAGCACGGAGCCGAGCCTGCCCCTGCGGGCCGCCTTCTCCGCGGCGGCGGTCTGCCCGCCACCGGGCCCGGTGGCGCCGGTCCAGGCGAGCTGCTGGAGCTGGCCGAGCTTCTCGTCGATGGACATCCGCGCCATCAGCGCCCGGACCCTGGTCTCGTACGGGCCGGGCCCCCGACCCAGCCGGGCCCGGCCGGCGACGGAGGGGGCGGGCGGGGCCTGGGCCTGGGCGGCCGCGGCCTTGCCCGCGATGGCCGTACCCCCGGCCGCGGCGAGCACCGTACGTCTGCGCACATCGTTCATGGTCTTCGTCCTGGTCTTCGGCGATCGGTTCTCCCCGAGCCCGGTTTCCTCAAGACCATGCCGGTCACGACCCCGCGCGGGATGTGGGCCGCCACCTGGGTCTTCTGCCAACGTACGACAGGATCGCCGGCCGGGCCCCCGGTGGGGCCGGGGGCCGCGGGTGCTCATCGTGTCCGGACGGCTGCGCTCCGGCACCCACCTCGTCGAGCGGTACGTCAGGCCCGGCGCTCGTCCATGCCCGCCATCAGGGCCTGGTGGCTCATCCGCACATGCTCCCGCATCACCCGCTCCGCGCCGTCGCCGTCCTTGGCCTGGATCAGACTGAGGACGCGATGGTGCTCATCGTCGGACTCGTCCAGCCGGCCGGGCCGGGACAGCGAGGTGCGCACCAGCCGGGCGTAGGCCAGCTGGTTCATCAGGGTGCGGTAGTGCGCCTCCAGCTTGGTGTTGTCCGCGCCCACCACGATCAGATCGTGGAACTCGTGGACCAGCGCCGCGTACTGCTCGGCGTCGCCGTCCCGGACGGCCGCGTCGGCCGCCTTCATATTGGCCTCGAGCCGTTCCACCTCCGGTACGTTCCCGCGGAAGGCGAGCAGCCGGGCGGCGGCGCCCTCCAGCAGCTCCTTCATCTGGAACAGCTCGGTGAGCTCGCGCCGGGACGGTACGGCGACGAATGTGCCGACCCGTGGCCGCACCTCGACAAGGCCCTCGATCTGGAGCTGTTTGAGGGCCTCGCGAATGGGCGTCCGGCTGACGCCGAAGGTCTCGGACAGCGCCATCTCGGAGAGGCTGGAGCGGGGCGGCAGCTCACCACTGATGATCATCTGCCGCAGCTCTTCGGCGACCCTCGCCTGCATGCTGGTCTGCTGAAGCCGCTTCCCTGTGGGTCGTTGCATGGCACGTGACCCTAGGTGTGGCCATTGCTTCCCGTCAACTGTGGGAAAGCAGGTGTGTTGTGCCATACAACAACCCTTCCTCGGTCCAGGGAGCCGGGAACCTCAGAACCTCAGGCGTCCAGGAGCTCAGGGAGCTCAGGACCTCAGGACCTCAGGATGAAGGGATCCCCGGCGGGCTCCTCGCTGGTGTTGATCCAGACGCTCTTCAGCCGGGTGTACTCCCGGATCACCTCCGTGCCGTGCTCGGTCCCCATCCCGCTGGTCTTGAACCCGGCCCGGGGCGACATCGGTGACATCGAGCGATAGGTGTTGGCCCACACCGTCCCGGCCTCCAGCCGGGCGGCCATCCGGTGCACCCGGTTCACATCCCGGGTCCACACGCCCGCCGCCAGGCCGTACGCGGAGTCGTTGGCGATCGCCAGGGCCTCCTCCTCGGAGCCGAAGGGCATGACGGTTGCGACCGGCCCGAAGATCTCCTCCTGGCAGATCCGCATCCCGTTGTCGGTCCCGGTGAAGACGGTGGGGGAGTAGAAGTACCCGTCGAGACCGGTCTCCGGACGCCTGCCGCCGCAGACCACCTTTCCGCCCTCGGCCTGCCCCAGCTCGACATACGACTCGACCTTCGCCAGCTGCTCGGCGATGGCGAGCGGGCCGAGCTCGGTGGTCTCCGCCAGTGGATCGCCGATGCGGATCGTGGCCGCCCGCGCCGTCACCCGCTCCAGGATCTCGTCGTACACCTCCCGGTGCACCAGCACCCGGCTGCCCGCCACACAGGTCTGGCCCGCGGCGGCGAAGATACCCGCGATCACGCCCATGGCGGCCGAGCCCAGGTCGGCGTCCGGGAAGATGATGTTGGGCGACTTCCCGCCCAGCTCCAGGGTGCAGCCGATCAGCCGGTCGGCGCAGGTACGGGCGATCCGGCGGCCGGTTCCGCTGGAGCCGGTGAAGGTCACCTTGGACACGCCGTCGTGCTCGGTCAGCGGTCCGCCCGCCTCCGGGCCGTACCCGGTGACCACATTGACCACCCCCGGCGGGAACCCCGCCTCCTCGAAGAGCGGGGCGAGCGCCAGCAGCGAGGCGGAGGTGTGCTCCGAGGGCTTGACCACCACGGTGTTCCCCGCGGCCAGCGCCGGGGCGAGCTTGGTGGTGGTGAGCAGCAGCGGGGAGTTCCAGGGGGTGATGGCGCCGACCACGCCCACCGGTTCGCGCAGGGTGTAGTTGAGCAGCTCGCGGCCGGACCCGGGGATCACCTCGCCCTGGATCTTGTCGGCGAGTCCCGCGTAGTAGTGGAAGTACTCGGGCAGCCCGGCCAGTTGGGCCCGCATCTCGCGCAGCAGCTTGCCGTTGTCGAGGCTCTCGGTACGGGCCAGCCGCTCCGCGTGCTCACCGATCAGATCGCCCATGTTCCGCAGCAGCCGGCCGCGCCGGGTCTGGCTCAGATCGCGCCAGCGCGGATCCTCGAAGGCGGTGCGGGCGGCGCCCACCGCACGGTCCACATCGGCGGCGGTGCCGCGCGCCGCCTCGTACCAGGGCTCGGCGGTGGCCGGGTTGACGCTCGCGAAGTAGCCGCCTTCGGCGGGGGCGGTCCACTCGCCGGCGATGTAGTGGTCATGGCGCGGCAGGGGGTTCATGAGCGGTGGGACTCCTGTCCGGTGGGGGTTCCGGGGTGGCTTCCGGTGTGGCTTCCGTGGGTTCCGGTCTGGCTTCCGGCGGTTCCGATGTGGCTTCCGTTCTGGTTTCCGGCGTGGCCCCCGGTCTGGTTTCCGGCGTGGCCTCCGGTCTGGGCGAGGATCACGTCGGCGAGTTCCCGGGGGCATTCCAGCGGCAGCAGATGGCGGGCGCCGGGCACGATCACCGCCCGGGCGCCGGGGATCCGCTCGGCCAGCCGGTGCGACATGGCCGGGGTCGAGCCGGGGTCCCGCTCGCCGGTCACCGCCACGGTGGGCGCGGCGATCCGGGGCAGCCACCGCCACAGCCCGGTGTCAGCGGTCGCGAACACCCGGTAACACGCCAGGTAGGAGGCCCGGTCGTTGGCGAGTAGCGTATCGAGCACCTGCCGCGCCAGCTCGGGGTCCTGGGCCCGCCAGGCGGGCGAGAACCAGCGGTCGACCGCCGCCCACGCGGACGCCCCGAAGTCCTGGGCGGCCAGCTCCTGGCGGCGGGCCACCGCCGCCCGCTCCTCCTCCGACCGGCCCGCGACCGAGCTGACCAGGGTGAGTGACGCGGTGAGCTCCGGCCGGTCAAGACCCAGCCGCTGGGCGACCAGGGCGCCCAGCGAGAAGCCGACCACATGCGTGGGGCCGGTCAGCAGCGCCCCCACATCGGCGGCCAGCTCGGCGAGCGACACCCCGGCCGCCGCGGCCGGGGAGGCGCCGTGGCCGCGCAGATCGACCAGTGTCACCCGGTGCCGGGCCGCGAGCGCCGGGAGGCACCGGTCCCACATACGGCGGTCCAGGCCGACGCCGTGCAGCAGCACCAGCTCCGGGCCGTCGCCGTGCGCTTCGTGGCTCAGCGCCGCCGGCACCGGGGCCCCGGCCCGCACCGACCGGCCGGGGTCCTCCGGTCGCGCTGAAGCACGGGGACGGTCCGCGGGCGCGGCGGCGGCGTCCGCCTCCGGTGTGCGCTCCGACGGCTCCGTTCCTGTCGTGGCCGCGGCGCCGGGACTGCGCCCGGCCCGGGAGGCCGCGACGCGCGCCCGCGTACCCGAATCGAACCCGCCCATATCACTCACCATGCGCTCACCGCTCCGTCGACAGCGGCGCCAGCCGGGCCTGGGGGCGGCCCTGGGCGGCCGCCGCCAGCCCGACGACGATCTCGTCGGCGCGCGGCCCGTCCGCCACCCGCACCTCGACGCTCTGGTGGTGCGAGCGGATGGTGGCGTCGGTGATGTGCTTGAGCGGGATGTCGAAGACCGTACCCGCGGCGGCCCGCTTCTCCACGGCCGGGAGCAGCGTGGTGGCGTTCGCCGCGCGGCGGAAGTGGTCGCCGAACTTGAGGGTGTGGATCAGCGCGGAGCCGTGCTCGACCTCTCCGTCGAGCCCCACGATCGCGGCCTTCCCGTACGCCTCCACCGGCGCCCCCAGGGCCTCGACCACCCGCGGCGCCAGCAGCTCGCCCAGCTTCGGCGCCACCTCGTCGATCCCCGGCAGCAGATCCGCCACGAAGCCCTGACCGGCCCAGGGGTTCTCGATGACGGCGAGCACCACGGCCGTACGGGCGGGCGGGTCCACCGGGCGGCCGCCCTCGCTGTGGATGTCCTCGGTGAAGGTGATGATCTTGCGGATGTTCACGTCACGGTCTCCATGTCGTCGTCCAGATCGGCCAGGCGGATGAGCGGGTCGGTGGCGCGGTCCCCGATCCGGGCGTTCGGGCGGGGGCCGGACGCCCCGGCCGCGATGACGACGATCTCGTCCGGGCGGGGCGCGTCGGGGATACGGATCTGGCAGGTCTGGTAGTGCGAGCGGGTCGCGGCCGCGGTCTTGTGCCACAGCGGCACGGTCAGCGGCTCACCGGCCGGAAGCCGGTCGTCGCTGAAGACGATGATCGAGGTGCCCTCGGTCAGCTCGCGGAGGACATTGCCGAAGAACGGGGTGTGGATCAGCGCGCCGCCGTGCTCGATCTCCCCGTCCAGGCCCACGATGGCGGCCTTGCCGAAGGACTCGATCCGGTCGACCCCGCCCAGCGCCTCGCTGATCCGGTCGGTGAGCAGCCGGGCCAGCCCCGGTGCGATCCGCTCGACCTCGGGCCCCAGGTCGGCGACGAAGCCGCCGCCGGCCCAGGGGTTGCTGATCACCGCGGCCGCGGCCACCCGGCGCACCGGCGCCGCGACCGGGCGGCCGAGCTCCAGCAGCAGCTCATCGGCGACGGTGACGACCTTGCGCAGCCGTGCCTCAGCCATGACCGCCACCGGTGGTGAACTGCGGCATGACCTTCTCGGCGAACAGCTCCAGGCTGCGCATCGCGTTGTGGTGCGGCAGGCCGGGGTGGGTGGTCCACAGCAGCAGATGCTCCAAGCCCACCTCGTCGCGCAGCTCGGCGATCTTCTCCGCGACATACTCGGGGGTGCCGACCAGCAGATTGCGCCCCTGGAGGAAGTCGAAGGACAGCTCATGGGCGTCGGTGAGCTCCTCGCCGGCCTCCATGAGGTTGGACAGCCCCCGCCAGTGCATGATCCACCGGTAGGTGGTCATCAGCGCCTCTTCGAACTCGGCGCGCGCCTGCTCCATGGTGTCGGCGACATACACATCGCGCACCAGACCGATGCCCTCGCCCAGCGCGTACGCGCGCCCGGACGCCTGGCTCGCGGTGTCCCGGTAGAGCTCGAACCGCTCCTTGAGCGCGGAGACCGGCGGCAGCCAGAAGAGCCCCTGGACTCCGTCGGCCGCGGCGGACTTGATCGAGCGGGGGCTGTCGATCACCTGCCATAGCGGAGGGTGCGGTCGCTGCACCGGAAACGGCGTGACCTGCATCTTGGTGATGACACCGGCGTCGGTGTAGTCCGGGGTGGCGGGGGAGAGCGGGTGGTTCCACTTCACCCCGGGGGCGGGGAACTCGTAGAACCGGCCCTGGTGCGAGAAGAACTCGCCGCTCCACGCCTTGCGCAGGACCTCCACGGTCTCGTCGTACAGGGCGCGGTTCTGCTCCTGGTCGCGTGGATCGGCCAGGGCGTTGAGGTTGAGCGCCTCGCGGCCGTAGAGCCCCCGGCCGAGACCGACCTCGACCCGGCCCCCCGAGAGCTGGTCGAGCATCGCGATGTCCTCGGCGAGCCGCAGCGGATGCCAGAAGGTGGCGATCGAGGCCGCCTGGCCGATCCGGATGTGTTCGGTACGGGCGGCGATGTCCGCCCCCATCAGCACCGGGTTCGGGGTGATCTCGATCGCCTCGTGCCCGAAGTGGTGCTCGGTGTACCAGGTGGACCAGAAGCCCGCCCGGTCCGCGGTGACGGCGAACTCCCGGGCCTCGTTCATCACTTCGGCGTACTCGCCGAGACGGCCCGGGGCACCGAGGTTGTGAAATATCGAAAAGCGCATTCAGCGTCCGTCCTGTTCTTCCGGCTCACGCTGTGCCATGGCAGGGAGGCTAGGAGTCCATGTCGGGCCCGTCAAGGGACGACATCAGGGAAACGACGTTGACCTGTGCCTTTAGTGAGCGCCCGGAACTTTCTCGGCTCATCTGTCCCAAGGTGTTGACAGTCGCCGATGGCCTTCCTACGGTCCTCTGCCATACAAGAGCTGACTGAGGGAAGACGTCATGACGCACACTCTTGACCGCACCGCCCGCATCCGCTCCACCTGGCAGGCGGCCTGGGACCGGGGCGAGGTCGACGCGCTCGACCAGCTGCTCGGCCCCGCCTATGTACGCCGCCGTGGGCCCGCCGCGGCCCCCCAGGACCGAGAGCAGTTCAAGGAGTCCATCCGCGCCATCCGCCGGGCGTTCCCCGATCTCCGTACCGAGATCGAGGAGATCGTCGAGGACGGTGAATCGCTGGCGATCCGCTGGCGCAGCACCGGCAGCCACACCGGCGATTTCCTCGGGGTCCCGGCCACCGGCAGGCCGGTCGAGGTCTCCGGCGCCACCTTCACCCGCTTCGACCACGGTGTGGTCAGCGAGGAGTGGGTGACCTGGGACCCGCGCCAGCTGCTGGAGGCGCTCGGGATCATCACCACCGCTCAGCAGGCGGCCGTCGACGCCGATGTGGTCCGTGGTGTGCACCGCAAATTCATCACCGGTGTCACCGTCGTGACCTGCGACGACGACGGCAAGCCCCGGGGGCTCGCGGTGAACGCGTTCGCCAGCATCTCACTGGATCCACCGATGGTGCTGGTCTGCGTGCAGCGCTCCTCCACGACCCATCCCGCGCTGCACCGGGCGAGCCATCTGGGGATCAACATCCTCGCCGCCGGCCAGCTCGATGTGGCCAAGACCTTCGCTTCCAAGGCGGACGACAAGTTCGCCGGGCTGTCCTGGACCCCCGGTGAGTTCGGCGTCCCGCTGATCGACCGGTCCTGCGCCCAGCTCGAGGTGGAGATCGGGGAGCGGCTGGAGGCCGGCAGCCACACCGTCTTCACCGGCCGGGTGGTGTCCGCCCGCCATGAGGAGCTGGCCCCGCTGGTCTACAGCGGCGGTGGCTTCTTCGACATCTCCCAGACCGCGCCGCTGCCGTGGTGAGACACCGCCACCCCGGTCCGCGGCGCCACCGGCCCCCCGCCACCCCCTGACGCCCACTCCTCCCGTCCCAGGAGCACGCCCATGACCCACGATGACACGGCGCCGGTGTACGGCAGCGCGGTCACCAAGGTGGAGCCCTTCGGGGTCGACCACATCCCCGACAACGAGCGGCACGGCAAGCCCAGTTCGCAGTTCTTCGTCTGGTTCGCCGCCGGTCTCAACTTCCCCATCATCCTGCTCGGGTTCAGCGCGGTCGGGCTCGGCCTCAGCTTCGGCGCCGCCGTGGCGGCCATCGTGGTCGGCGCGGGTCTCGGCTCGCTGCTGATGGCCGTGATGTCCCGGATGGGCGTACGGCTGGGGGTGCCCCAGCAGATCCAGGCGCGGGGCCCGCTCGGTTTCTTCGGCAACTTCCTGCCGGTGGCGTACATCAATGTGTTCGCCGGGGTCGGCTGGGCCGCGGTGACCGTGATCCTCGGCGGCAAGGCCATCTCCGAGCTGACCCATCTGCCCTTCTGGGTCTGCGGACTGGCGCTCACCCTGGTCGAGCTGGTGGTGTCCATCTACGGCTACAACATGATCAACTTCCTACAGCGGGTGCTGACCTACGTCCTCACCCCGCTGTTCGTGATGATCACGGTGGTGGCCCTGGTGCGGGGCGCGGGCACCTTCGCCGCCGATCCGAAGGCGGCGGACTACGTCGGCTCGACCGGTGGCTGGATCACCTTCGGCGGCTGGTTCCTCTCCTTCCTGGTCGCCTGGGCGCCGTTCGCCTCCGACTACTCGCGCTATCTGCCCGACTCGCCCAGCGTGGTGAAGCGCACCGCCTGGTTCACCGGGCTCGGCAACTTCGTCACCATCTGCTGGCTCGGCATCCTCGGTGTGCTCCTCGGCTCCAACGCCACCAGCACCGATTCCATCACCGCCCTGCACCAGCTGACCGGGCCGTTCGCCATCCCCGCCCTGATCGCCGTCGGGCTCTCGGCGCTCGCGCAGAACTTCCTCAATGTCTACGGCGGCGCGATCTCCGTCCAGACGCTGAAGGTGCCGGTCACCCGGACCCAGGCCGTCACCCTCATCTGTGCGCTGGCGTACGCGATCAGCCTGTGGGGGCACTCCGGGGTCGAGGACAAGTTCTCGGTGTTCCTCAATCTCACCGCGTACTTCATCGCGCCGTTCGCCACCGTGCTGCTGCTCGACTACCACCTGGGTGGGCGCTCCGACCCCAGCCGGATCGCCGAGCTGTACGACCGCCGACGGGTGCTCTCCTGGGGCTTCGCCGCCTGGGCCGGCGGGGTGCTGGCCTCGGTGCCGTTCTGGCAGTCCGACCTCTACACCGGGGCGTTCGCCTCGGCGCATCCGCACGCGGGCGATCTGAGCATGTGGGTCGCGGCGGGCGCCTCGGCGGTGCTCTATCTGCTGACCTACCGGCTGCGGCCGCTGTGGACGCGGGACACCCCCGCCACGGCCGAGCCCCGGCCGGAGAAGACGGCGGCGGTGGCGGGCTCCTGACGCGGCGTCGGTATGCGGGCGGGCGGTGTCGCGAAGGGCGGTGCCGCCCGCCCCGTCGGCACCCACCGGCCCTTTCCGGCTATCGCCTCCGGCGGGAGGCCGCGGGGCGCTCGGCGGGGGCGGGGTCGATACAGCGCGACTGGGCGTGTTCGTACACCATCGTGCTCTGCACGTCCGCCACCTCGCGGCGCTCGGTGAGGCGGTCGATGACGAACGCGTACAGCCCATTGGTGTCCGGCACCGCCACATGGATGAGGAAGTCATGGGCGCCGGAGGTGACGAACAGCCCGATGGTCTCCGGCAGCTGGGCGGCCCATTCCCGGAACCCCTCGATGACCGGCCGGGACGGCGGGCGGATCCGCACCGAGATCAGCGCCTGCACGGGGCGGCCGACCGCCTCCAGGTCGACGGCGGCGTGATAGCCGCTGATGATGCCGCGCTCCCGCAGCGCCCGGACCCGCTCCAGGGAGGTCGACGGCGAGACCCCCGTGCGCAGGGCCAGCTCGCGATTGGTCTGGCGTGCATCGTTCTGCAACTCCCGCAGAAGAGCGCGGTCGAGTGCATCAAGTTCCACGAAAGCGCTCCCTTGCCTGAGGAAATTCGGTGAGCCGTGCTCCGGCTCGGATGGATGGGTACCGTCCACCACATTAGCCATCGACAAGGAGTAGCGCTCGTGTCCGTTCCCCAGCTGTCCGACGAGGACGTACGCACCGATCAGTCCACCCGGCAGGCGAAGCTCAAGTGGGTGATCGTCGTGGCCGAGGAGCTGCCCGCGGGCCGGGCGGTGAACGCCGCCGCCTGCATGGCCGCCGCCGTCGGCCGGGCGATGCCGGAGCTGCTGGGGCCGGACGGCAGGGACGGCTCCGGCTCCGGCCACCCGGGGCTGCCGTGGGCCGGCTGCTCGATCCTGGCGGCCGGCCCACAGGCGCTGCGCGAGCTGCGGGCCAAGGCCGCCGAGAAGGACGATCTGTTCCTCGTCGACATGCCCGGGCAGGCCCAGACCTCACGGGTCTACGACGAGTACCTCGACAGCCTGGCCGGCACCAAGACCGAGGATCTCGACCACCTCGCGGTGAGCATCGTCGGCCCGCGGAACAGGGTGAGCAGGCTCATCGGGAAGCTCCCCCTGCTGCGCTGACGTCCGCGCCGCCCGTGGTGGCCGGATCGCCCAGCGCGTAGGGGGCGAGGATGTCGGCGATGGTCCGGTTGCGCGGGGTGGCGACCCCCAGCTCGGCGCCGAGTTCGGCCACGGCCCCGCTGAGCCAGCTCAGTTCCAGGCGGTTGCCGCGCAGGAGGTCGTTGTGCATCGAGGACGTCATCGTGGCGGGCAGCGTGTCGCAGAAGGCGAGCCGGTCGTCGGCGAAACCGGGGTCCAGGTGCACCCCCTTGGCCCGTCCCACGGCGACCACCTCGCGCATCACATCACCCAGCAGCTCCCGTGATCCGGGATTCCCACGGACCACCCCGATCGGCTGCCGCACCGCCGAGGTCGTCCCGGAAAGGCCCACCAGGAAGACGAACTTCTCCCAGATGGTGCGCTCGATGTCCCCGCTGATCTCCGCGTCGACACCGGCCGCGAGACAGCGGTCGAGGAAGTGGCGGGCGCGCGGGGACTCCTTGCGGTCGTACTCCCCGAACACCAGCCGCTGAAGCGTGCCGTTGTGCACCACCACCCCCGGCTCCTCGATGAACGCCGAGATGTAGCCGACCCCGCCGAGGACGGACTCCGCGGGCAGATGGCGCCGCAGCTCCGTGTCCTTCTGAACTCCGTTCTGGAACGACACGACCGCGGCGCCGCCCTCGGCGAGGGGCACCAGCTGCCGGGCGACGTCCTCGGTGTCCCACAGCTTCACCGCCACCATGACGAGGTCCGGGGCCTCGAGGTCGGAGACCGCCGGTACGACCGCCTCGGACGGCACCCGCAGATCCCCCAGCGGGCTGCGCACCGTCAGCCCCCTCTCCCGGATCGCCGCGAGATGGCGGCCCCGGGCCACGAAGGTGACCTCGTCCCCCGCCGCGGCGAGCCGCGCGCCGAAGTATCCGCCGACGCCACCCGCGCCGATGATCGCGATCCGCATGATGTCCCTTCGTCCCCAGTCGTTCCCGGCCACTTAGTAACCCTTCAGACGGTTACTATATTCGCATGGATCCCTCGACGGAGCAGGTCCCGCGGCCGCGGGTCACCGCTGGGCTGCGGGCGCTGCGCTTCGACGCCGGCAGCCTCGCCCTGAACCTCGTCGCCTCCCTCGGGCGGCGCGGCAGCACCCCGATCGAGCGCCTCGGCACCCTCGACCGGCTGCGCGAGTGGTGTGACGGCGTCGGGTTGCGGCTCCAGGACGAGGCCGTCACCGAGGAGCTCCGCACCGAGCTGCGGACGCTGCGCGAGGCGGCGTACGACGTGGTGGCGGCGGTCGTCCACGAGCGGGCCCCGGCCGCCGCGTCCATCGCGCTGCTCAACGACCGGGCGCGCCCCGCCCCGCCGCAGCCGCTGCTGAGGGCCACCGGCACCGGGGTCGAGGTGGACGGCGCCGATCGTCCGCTGACCGGGCGGGAGCTCCAGTCGATCGTCGTCCGTGACCTCATGGCGGTGCTCGGGGATCCGGAGCGGCGCGGGGCGCTGCGGGCGTGCGACTCCTCGCTGTGCACCATGATCTACCTCGACCCCACACCGGGCAGAAGGCGCCGGTGGTGCTCCATGCGGCTGTGCGGCAACACCGCCAAGGCCGCGAGACACCGGCAGCGGCGGTCGTCCACCGCACCGGCCGGGTCCTGACGCACTGGCCGGGTCCTGACGCCTCGACCGGTCCTGAAGCCCCGACCGGGTCCTGGCGCCCCGGCGCTCCCAGGGCCGCTGTTTCCGGTGGGCCGCCCGGGGCACCCGAGGTGGCCGGAGGGTTGCCGATGGCCGAAGAGAGCGACACCGACCCCGCACCGAAAGCACGACACCCGGGCCGGGCCTGCGGTTCCGGGGGAGCGGTGGCCGCCGTCGCGCTGACCGTGGCGACCGGGGCGATGGACGCGATCAGCTTTCTGGCCCTGGGCGGCGTCTTCACCAGCGTCATGACCGCCAATCTCTCCCTGCTCGGCATGTCCACCGCGTCCCTGGACGCGACGCTCGCCCGGGACTCCGCGGTCGCCATGGCCGGATACATCGTGGGCGCGCTGGTCAGCGGCCGGATCGTGCGCGGCTCCCGGCCGGCCCTGCGGGCCCGGTGCGCGCTCACGGTGGAACTGCTCGTGCTCGGTGGGCTCTGGGCGGTGTGGGTGTCCGCCGACGGCCACCCCACCGGTGGCCTGCGGCTCGGGCTGCTGGCGATGGCCGCGCTCGCCATGGGAGGCCAGAGCGGTCTGGTGCGGGCCGTCGGGCCGCCCGGCTTCTCCACCACGTATCTCACCGGCACCCTGACCGGGGTGCTGGTCGACGCGGTGCGCAGCGGAACGGTGCGCCGGCTCAGCATCGCGCTGCTGGGTGGCCTGGTGGTGGGGGCGGCGGCGGGCGGGCTGCTGGTGGCCCATGCCGCGCGGGCCGCGCCCGCCCTGCCGACCGGGCTGGTCGGCCTCGTTCTGCTGGCGTCCCTGACCTCCCTGGCCCGGGATGCCCAGGGCCATCTCTGGCCCCACGCCGAGTAGCCCGCCCCAAGCCCGCACGCGCCGGGGCGGGTTGACCCTTGATTCACCCTTCCAGCGGGGCGTCATCCGATGTCAGACTCGGGCCGTGACCGACTTTGACATGCTTGTGATCGGGTCCGGGCCGGGTGGCCAGAAGGCTGCCATCGCCGCCGCGAAACTCGGTCGCCGGGTAGCCGTCGTCGACCGTAAGGAGATGGTGGGCGGGGTCTCCCTGCATACCGGCACCGTTCCGTCCAAGACCCTGCGCGAGGCGGTGCTCTATCTCACCGGATTGACCCAGCGGGATCTCTACGGCCAGAGCTACCGGCTCAAGGAGGAGATCACCGTCGCCGACCTGACGGCCCGCACCCAGCATGTGGTCAGCCGTGAGGTGGATGTCGTCCGCAACCAGCTCTCCCGCAACCGGGTCGCGATGTTCTCCGGCACCGGGCGGTTCGTGGACGACCACACCGTGGCCGTCACGGACGCCACCGGCCAGGAGCAGCTGCTCACCGCCCAGCACATCGTGATCGCCACCGGCACCCGACCGGCCCGCCCCGCGAGCGTGGAGTTCGACGAGCGGACGATCATGGACTCCGACAGCGTCCTCAATATGGAGCGGGTGCCGCGCTCCATGGTCATCGTGGGTGCCGGGGTGATCGGGATCGAGTACGCCTCGATGTTCGCCGCCCTGGGCAGCAAGGTCACCGTGGTCGAGCAGCGCGAGGGGATGCTGGACTTCTGCGATGTCGAGATCGTCGAGGCGCTGAAGTACCGGCTGCGCGACCTGGCCGTCACCTTCCGCTTCGGCGAGACCGTGGCGGCCGTCGAGCGCCATTCGCGGGGTGCCCTGACCATCCTGGAGAGCGGTAAGAAGATCCCCGCCGACGCGGTGATGTACTCCGCGGGGCGCCAGGGGCTCACCGACGCGCTGGACCTCGCCAAGGCGGGGCTCACCGCCGACCGGCGCGGCCGGATCGCGGTGGACGAGCACTACCGCACCGCCGTGCCGCACATCTACGCGGTCGGCGATGTCATCGGCTTCCCGGCCCTGGCCGCGACCTCCATGGAGCAGGGGCGGAGCGCGGCGTACCACGCGTGCGAGGAGCCGGTGAACCCGATCCACCACCTCCAGCCGATCGGGATCTACAGCATCCCCGAGATCAGCTTCATCGGCCGCACCGAGGACCAGCTCACGGACGAGAAGGTGCCCTTCGAGGTCGGGGTCTCGCGCTATCGCGAGCTGGCGCGGGGCCAGATCGTCGGCGACGGCCACGGCATGCTGAAGCTGCTGGTCTCCCCGGAGGACCGGAAGCTGCTCGGCGTGCACTGCTTCGGCACCGGCGCCACCGAGCTGATCCACATCGGCCAGGCCGTGATGGGCTGCGGCGGCACCGTCGACTACCTGGTGGACGCGGTGTTCAACTATCCGACCTTCGCCGAGTCCTACAAGGTCGCCGCGCTCGACGCCACCAACAAGATGCGCGAGGTCGACCACCTGCGGGACTGACCCCGGCCTCCGGCCCTCCTCCGCGCCCCGCTCCTGAATATCCCTTTTGGGATACTGGGAGGCAGACCGGGAGGAGGGCTGAGATGACTCGCGCAGTCGGTATTGACCTGGGTACGACCAACTCGGTCGTATCGGTCCTGGAGGGCGGCGAGCCGACCGTCATCACCAACACCGAGGGCACCCGGACCACCCCTTCGGTGGTGGCCTTCGCCAAGAACGGCGAGGTGCTGGTGGGGGAGGTCGCCAAGCGCCAGGCGGTGACGAACGTGGAGCGCACCGCGCGATCGGTCAAGCGCCACATGGGCGAGGACCGGTGGCGGTTCCCGGCCACCGGCGATGTGGACGGCAAGCGCTACACCGCGCAGGAGATCTCCGCGCGGGTGCTCCAGAAGCTCAAGCGCGACGGCGAGGCGTACCTCGGCGAGGACGTCACCGACGCCGTGATCACCGTCCCCGCGTACTTCAACGACTCCCAGCGCACCGCCACCAAGGAGGCGGGCGAGATCGCCGGGCTGAAGGTGCTGCGGATCATCAACGAGCCGACGGCCGCCGCCCTGGCGTACGGGCTGGACAAGGAGAACGACCAGACCATCCTGGTCTTCGACCTCGGCGGCGGCACCTTCGACGTCTCGCTGCTGGAGATCGGCGAGGGGGTGGTGGAGGTCAAGGCCACCAACGGCGACACCCACCTCGGTGGCGACGACTGGGACCAGCGGATCGTGGACCATCTGGTCTCCCGCTTCGGACACGGCTACGGCGTGGACCTGTCCCAGGACAAGATGGCGGTCCAGCGGCTGCGCGAGGCCTCCGAGAAGGCCAAGATCGAGCTCTCCGCGGCCAGTGAGACCACGATCAACCTGCCCTACATCACCGCCTCCGACCAGGGCCCGCTGCACCTGGACGAGAAGCTCACCCGCTCGCAGTTCCAGCAGCTGACCGAGGACCTCCTGGAGCGCTGCAAGGCCCCCTTCCACCAGGCGATCAAGGACGCCGGGATCAAGACCGCCGACATCGACCATGTGATCCTGGTCGGCGGCTCCACCCGGATGCCCGCCGTGACCGGCCTGGTCAAGGAGCTGACCGGCAAGGAGCCGCACAAGGGCGTCAACCCGGACGAGGTCGTGGCGATCGGCGCCTCCCTCCAGGCGGGTGTCCTCAAGGGCGAGGTCAAGGACGTGCTGCTGCTGGACGTCACCCCGCTGTCCCTCGGTATCGAGACCAAGGGCGGCATCATGACCAAGCTGATCGAGCGGAACACGACCATTCCGACCAAGCGCTCGGAGGTCTTCACCACGGCCGAGGACAACCAGCCGTCGGTGCAGATCCAGGTCTTCCAGGGCGAGCGCGAGATGGCCGCGTACAACAAGAAGCTCGGGATGTTCGAGCTGACCGGACTGCCGCCCGCGCCGCGCGGGGTCCCGCAGATCGAGGTCGCCTTCGACATCGACGCCAACGGCATCATGCATGTCTCCGCCAAGGACCTCGGCACCGGCCGGGAGCAGCGGATGACCGTCACCGGCGGCTCCGCGCTGCCGAAGGACGACATCGACCGCATGATGCGCGAGGCCGAGAGTTACGCGGAGGAGGACCACCGGCGCCGCGAGGCCGCCGAGACCCGCAACCAGGCCGAGTCGCTCGTCTACCAGACCGAGCGGCTGCTGCGGGACCAGGCCGACAAGGTGCCCGGGGACGTCCGGCAGGAGGCCGAGGCGGCGGTCGCGGATCTGAAGCGGACGCTCGAGGGCGAGGACACCAACGCGATCCGCGAGGCCACCGAGCGGACCGCCGCCATCGCGCAGAAGATCGGCACCGCGATCTACGCCCAGGCCCAGCAGTCCGGCCCGTCCGGCGGCGGCGGATCGAGCGGTCCCTCCGGGGAGGGAGAGGGCCAGGCCCACGCCGCCGAGGAGGACGTCGTGGACGCGGAGATCGTCGACGACGAGAAGGCCGGGGACGAGCCCAAGGGCGGCGCCGGCTGACCGTCCCGCCTTCCGGGACGGCTGACCGTCCCGCCTTCCGGGACGGCAGACCGTCATTGCTTCCTGGCCGGCTCGCCCCGCCGCGCCGACACCTCCACGAGTTCCGAGCGCCCCTTCGCGGTGAGATGCAGGATCGGAATGGCCTTGTTGCGTGGATTGCCGTTGTTCTGGAACGAGATGAACCCACTCGCCCCCGGTACCTGCTGACGGCTGTTCATCTGGTGGAACATCCGGGCCACCGATTCCCCGGTCACCTCGCCCAGGGACGCCATCTGGATGCCCTGGGCGGCGGTGAGCACCGCGTCATGCGCCATGATCGCCTGGCCGTCCTGGTGCTGGTCGTCGGGGAACCACTTGGCCAGCAACCCGCCCGGCTGGAAGTGCTGGGCCGACGGACGGGAGACGGCGTCGGGGTCCTCCTTCCACATATCGGGGTGCGCCAGGCCCGTGTAGAGCACCCGCACCTTGCTCTCGGCGGCGTGGGCCAGGTCATCGGCGGTGAGGTTGGTGGTGTCGTCGCCGGTGATCACCATGAACTCCCGGTCCTGGCACGGCCGGTTGGCGATCGCGTCCAGGAACCGGGTGAGGTGCTTGCCGCGGCCCGCGAAGAAGACCGCCTCCGGCTTCTGGTCGCACAGCTGCCCCGGCATGTAGCGCAGTTCGTTCTCCCAGGCGCCGCGCACCGAGGAGTCATAGGTCATCCGGTCCGCCACCAGCTGGTGGCCCTCGATGTCCTGGAAGACCTTGGTGAAGGCGTCGCCCAGCGTCTTGGCGTAGTAGTTCTCCCGCGCGTCGTCCTGGACCACCACCGCCCGGCGGACCTTCTCCTTCTTGAGGTACGCGGAGGCGGCGTACGCCTCGTCCACATTGGTCGGGGAGACCCGGACGAGCCCCTTGATGCCCTCTATGTTGGTGGCCGTCATGGTGCTGGCGACCAGGGCGAGTCCGTTGTCGGACAGCCGCCTCAGCGCGTCGAGGTTCTGGGTGTCGCTGGGGCCGAGCCCGGTGACCGCGACCAGCTTGTCGTCGGAGGTCTTCCGGTCGATCAGCTCATCGACGGTGTGCTCCCAATGGGCCGCGCTGCTGCCCATGTTGGCGACCAGCAGCTTGATTTTGGGGGAGGAGGAGAGATCGCCGCGGTTGTGCCGGTACTGGGCCAGATACGCGCCCTCGAGCTCATGTCGGACCGACTCCTCGGAGTTGCTGTCGTCCTCGGTCAGCGTGAACGAGGTCATATAGGCGACGCTGACGTACTTGTCACCGTGCTTCTCGACCAGTTCGTTCTCCGCCTTGATCTTCTTCTCCACGGGCCCCAGATGGTCGGCGAAGGTGTACGAGCCATCGGTGACGCCCACGCACTCGCGGTCGTCGCCCATCTTGACGACACCGTCACCGCACCGCGCCCGCCGCTCCTCGAACCAGTTCACGGTGAGCGGGATCGCCACGGCGAGCACGGTCAGAACGATCACGCCGATCACCACTCGGCGCACGATGTGCAGTGGCCATTCCAGTCTCGGCACCGGTCTCACCCCTCGCCCGCGCGCGTCAGCGGATGGCGCCAGTGGCGGTACCGCTCCGCCTCGTTGAACAGGGCCACGATGTCGTTCCTCCGCAGTCGTGAGAGCTGGTTGAAACCGTCGGCGATCATGTCGTTCAGCCGCATCCCGGGGTCGGCCAGCGGATCGCTCCACACCCAGCGCACCGTGATCAGCTCCCGGATCACCGAGGCCGTGGTGACCGCCTCCGGGGGCTCGTCGGGGGCGAGGTCGGCGAGCAGCTCCAGCGGTCCGCCGGCCTGGCCCAGCCGGTTGGGGGCGGCCGTGATGGTGTTGAACTCAGCTATCCACTGCGCCGCGGGCACCACCGGGAAGCGCTCCACCAGATACCCGGTCACCTCGTCGATCCGCTCCGCCGCCAGCCGGTGGTACATCTCCTGGACCGGGCGGCCCTCGGACCTGAAGTGCTCGGCCAGCAGCTCCTGCACCGCGTCCCAGTCGTCCGGACGCCCGGCCAGCCGCCACAGCAACAGCCGCCGCAGCCAGGGGTGCAGGGCCGGGGTCACGGTGCCCGGGCTGTGCAGCAGCCAGCGGTCGCGGACCTCGCCGAACAGCGAGTCGCCCGAGCCCAGCAGCCGGGTGGCGATGGACAGGTCGCGGGCCGCGGCGCACTCCTCCAGCGCCATCCGCCGCGCGGGGTCGAAACCGCGCAGCAGATGGTCCAGGGCGGCCTCCGCCAGCGTCCGGGTGTCCTCGCCCTCCCGCGGGGTGCGGTCCGGCAGGGTGCGCAGCCAGCGGTCCTGCTCGGCGCCGTCCTCCACGGGCACGGACGAGTGCCGGAGCAGCTCCAGGACCAGGCTGACCGCCCGGGGGAGCCCCGCGGTCAGCCGGTGGACGAAGGGCGCGAGCCGGGTGAACGGCGCGAGGTCGGGGTGGTGGCGCAGCTCCAGCTCGATCCGGATGCGCACCTCGTCCAGATTGAGGTCGCGCAGCCGCAGCGGATACCACCAGGTGTCATCGCTGTCCCGGCCCGGCCGGTGCTCGCTCCAGTCCGCCAATGAGGCCCGGTCCGGGCCGCGCAGCCGCCATGGCCACTGGTCGCCGGTGGCCGGGCCCCAGCGGGGCAGCCACCGGTTGGAGCTCGCCACGACAGTGAGCGGATCGCAGTCGGCGCCCGCCACCACGGCGTCGTCATGGCGGGCCCGGATCAGCAGGTCGAGGAAGCGACGGCCGTGCTCCGTATGGGAGTTGTCGAGCAGCAGCAGATACGAGCGGGGCATGAACGAGTGGCGCACATTGCTGCGCATGTCCTCCAGCAGGGCCGAGAACAGCACCCGGTCCAGCCGCTCCTGATCGTCCTCGTCCCCGTCGTGGCGCCACAGGTTGAGCTCGACCAGCGCCTCCCACGGATCCCGGCTCTGTAGCAGCGGATGGCCGCCGTACCAGGCCGCGCTGCTGGTGAACTTGCGGCCCGGCAGCCGCCTCCGGCCGCGCCGCAGCGCGTCCCGCAGCAGCGCGAGCGCCGCCGTGGAGGCGCCGTCGGGAGCGCCCACGGCGCCTCCGGCCACCTCGAAGAAGGCGGCGAGATAGTCGCCGTAGCGCGCCTCCGCCTGCTCCTGGAACGCGTCCAGCTCCCGCCGGATGTTGCGCCGCCCCTCCGCCAGGCTCGTCATCCGCAGCTGGTGGTCGGAGGCGAGCAGACCGAGCGTCAGCCGCGGGAAGTGCGAGCGGCGGTAGCGCGGCAGCTTGCGCTCCAACTGGCGCGCGAGCAGCGCCAGGGCGTACCGCGGCAGCAGGGCCTGCTCACCGCCGACATTGACATACGCGAACGGCGTCTCGGGGCCGAACTTCTCCATCAGCGCGCCATGGGCGTCGCTGGCCCCACTGCCGCGCGGCCCCAACAGCATGATCACCGGCCGCTCGTCCGCGGGCTCCAGCCTGAGACACTCCCCGACCAGACTGATGATCCCGCTGCGGCCTCTTAAGCCCACGCCCATTCCGGATTCCGCCACGTGCCCCCGTCCCCCCGTTCAGGCCCCCGTAGGCAACTAGGGGTCCTTTACCCACATTCACCCCTTCGATAGCGGGCCGTTCCCAAACGTACTCCGGGTGCGGGCCGCGCCGACATCCCCTTTCCCCGTGAGGTTCCTCCGGCCGCGAGGGCCGCCCCCCGCTCAGCGGCGGAAGATCTCCAGCCGGGTGGGCGCGGGCCGCCCCGGCGCGGGCAGGTCGAGCCCGCGGCGCCCCGGGGTGATCGACCCCAGCACGCTGGCATGGCGGGCGCCGGTGCAGCTCGGCACCGTACCGGCCAGCCCATGGGCGGTCAGGAAGGCGAGGACGGCGAAGGCGTACGCCTCCTTGGCCGCCGCCGGAAGGCCGAGGTCGTCGGAGGTGCGCAGCGCGATGGGGCCCAGCTCCCGGCGCAACGCCCCCATCAGGGTGGGGTTGCGGGTGCCGCCGCCGGAGGCGATCACCTCGGTGGCGTGCGCCGACCGCACCGCGTCGGCCACCGTCCGGGCCGTCAGCTCGGTGACGGTGGCGACCACGTCATCGTCCGGCACCGGGCCCGTGGCGGCCAGGGCGGCCCGCAGATAGGACGCGTGGAACAGCTCCTTACCGGTGGTCTTGGGCGCGGGCAGCGCATAGTACGGCTCGGCCAGCAGCCGCTCCAGCAGCGGTTCGTGGACGGTGCCGCGCGCCGCCATGGCGCCGTCCGCGTCATGGTCGAGACGGCCGCCCGTCAGATCGGCGGCCGCCGCGTCGATGAGCGCGTTCGCCGGGCCGGTGTCGAAGGCCAGCGGGTCCCCGGCGCGGGAGACCACCGTGATGTTGGCGATCCCGCCCAGGTTCAGGGCGGCGCACACACCGGGCCGCCCGCGCAGCCACAGGGCGTCCACCAGGCTGACCAGAGGAGCCCCCTGGCCGCCGGCGGCCACATCGCGGGCGCGCAGATCGGAGACCACCGGGCAGCCGGTGGCCTCGGCGATCCAGGCGGGCCGGCCGAGCTGGAGCGTGCCGTGCACCCGCCCGCCCTCGGCCCAGTGGTACGCCGTCTGGCCGTGGGAGCCGATCAGGTCCGTACGCCCCTGGCACAGCTCCCGGTCGGCGCGGACCGCGAGCGCGGCGAACGCCTGGCCGATCCGGGTGTCGAGCGCGCACACGTCCCGCATGGTGGTGGCCGCCGGGGGCAGCGCGGCGCTCAGCGCCGACCGCAGCGCCTCCGGATACGCCTCGCTGACCAGCCCCAGCGGGGCCAGCACCACGGTGTCGCCGTCGAGCACCAGATCGGCCGCCGCGGCGTCCACCGCGTCATGGGACGTGCCCGACATCAGACCGATCACCCGCATGATGTCTCCTCCTCCCGCTCGGCCCCCCGCTCCGCCCGCGCCGCGTCGGGCAGCGCGCCGCGGTGGTTCTCCCCGCGCAGGGTGAACAGGGCGACCACGCTGATGGCGCAGGTCACCGTCGTGTAGTAGGCCGGGATGTCGACCTCGCCGGTGCGCTTGATCACCTCGGTGATGATGAGCCCGGCGCATCCGGAGAACACCGCGTTGGACAGCGCGTACGCCAGTCCCAGACCCGTGTAGCGGACCCGGGTCGGGAACATCTCGGCGAGCATGGCCGGACCGGGCCCCGCCATCAGGCCCACCACCACGCCCGCCACGAAGACCGCCACTCCCTGGACCCATGCCGAACTGCCCGGATCCTGGAGGACATTGAGCAGCGGGAAGGCCAGCACCACCACCAGCGCGGCCCCGGTCAGCATCACCGGCCGCCGCCCGATCCGGTCGCTCAGCAGCCCCGCCGGGAGGATGGAGAGCGCGAAGCCCGCGTTGGCCACCACGGTGGCGACCAGCGCCTGCTGGAAGGTGGCGTTCAAGGTGGCCTGGAGATACGAGGGCATGACGACCAGGAAGGTGTAACCGGCCGCCGCCCAGCCCATGATGCGCGCGGCCCCCATGACGATGGCCCCGGCCACCTCACGGGGGTCCGCCACCCGCTCCGGTCCGGCGCCTGACGCGGTGCCGGAGTCCCCGTCCGCCGCCGCGCGGAAGAACGGGGTCTCCGCCAGCCTCAGCCGCAGCCACAGGGCCACCAGCCCGATCGGCAGGGTCAGCAGGAACGGCAGCCGCCACCCCCAGTCGCCCAGCGACTCCTCGCTCATCACGGTGGCCAGCACCGCCGCCATCCCGGCCCCGGCCAGCAGCCCCAGCGCCACGGTGAACGACTGCCACGCCCCGTACAGCCCGCGGCGGCCCGGCGGAGCGAACTCCGTCATGATCGACACCGCGCCACCGAACTCCCCGCCCGCGGAGAGACCCTGGAGGATCCGCAACAGGGTGAGCAGCCAGGGCGCGGCCGCGCCGATCGTGTCGTACGTGGGCAGCGCTCCGATGAGCGTGGTGGCGCCGGTCATCAGCAGGAGCACCAGGATCAGCGTGGGCCGGCGCCCGATCCGGTCGCCGACCCGGCCGAAGACGGCGGCGCCGATGGGGCGGAAGAAGAACGCGATCCCGAAGGAGGCATAGGTCTTGACCAGGCCCTCGATCTCGCTGCCGCCGTCCGGGGTGAAGAAGTTGGCGCCGATGATCGTCGCGAAGAAGCCGTAGACACCGAACTCGTACCACTCGATGAAGTTGCCGATCGAACCGGCCACCAGCGCACGGCGCGGGGCCCGCCCGGCAATACGCTCGCTGGGATCCGCTGGGGACGTCGTCACATCCGGGCCCTTTCAGCCGTCACCGCCAAGGGGATGTGATGTCCGTACCCGTCAGGGAGCGCGGTTACCGGTGCGAGCGCGGCTCCAGCGGCGCTCGAGGTCCGGGCGGGTCCCTCCGGTACGGCCCCGAGGCGCCGTACGGGCCTGAGGTGCCGTACGGCCCCGAGGCGCCGTACGGCCCCGAGGTCCCGCGCCCGTCCTCAGCCGCGCAGCACCGCATTGCACTCCCGCTGGAGCGCGATGTCCTGCCACATCGGGTGCTGGGGCGCCGCGTTGGAGCACACCACCGCCCCCCACGCGCCCACCCGCGCCGACTCCTCGACCGCGCGACGGCAGAACGCGGCCCCCACCGGGCCCTCCTCGAAGGTCCCGTGCAGCGGGGTGTAGCCGATCCAGCCCTCGCCGAAGACCAGCGGGACCCCGCTCGCGGCCGCCCAGTCCGCGGCCGCCTCGATCCAGGTGACCAGCCGCTGGTCCATCGCCAGCCGGTGCACGGCGTAGCGGTCGTACAGCCAGGCGTCCCAGCGGTCGGGGTCGCACCAGTCGTGGACGTAGATCTCCCGGGGGCCGACCGTGGTGGCCTCCAGCCGCCAGCGATCACCGGGCGGAGGGGCCCAGTCGGCCAGATCGGGGGCGCCGGGGCGCAGCAGCTCCCGGCGGACCTGCTCCTGGGGGAAGGGACGGGCCCGGTCGCGGATGGCGAAGGTGGTCAGCAGCTCGTCCAGCACCCCGTAGACATACGGGTGGAAGACCGCCACATCCACCTCGCGCGGGACCCCGCGCAGCGAACCGACCGGGACCTTGGCGTAGTTGACCGTGACCGGCCGATTCGGGTGGCGCTCCTTGAACCGGGCGAGCCCCCGCTCCAGCCGCGGCCGCAGGGCGACGACCTTGTCCGCGCCGTCCAGCCCTTCGGTGAGCCGGCTGCCCTGGACCTCGTTGTGCAGCTCGGTGAAGGCGATCCGGTCGTCCAGACCGTGGATCACCAGGAAGTCGATCAGATCGGCGAGCGCGTCCGCGAGCGCTTCGGCGCGCCGCTCGGGATCGACGGCCATCAGCGCGTCGAACCAGGCCCGGTCCTCGCCGAACGACGGGCTCTGCTGGTACTCCCAGCTGGAGAGGATGACGAAGCAGTCATGGCGCAGGGCCGCCTCGAACAGCTCGCGCAGCCACGCCCGTCCGTCGATCTCGCCCCCGCCGCCCAGGTCGTACCAGCGCATCCGCTGCCCGTACGCGCCGCCCAGCGCCGACGGCCGCAGCTTGGTCGTATCGAGCCGGGAGCCGAAGAGCAGGAACGGCATGGCGCAGATGCGCACCGTGTTGTAGCCGCGGGCCACGGCATCCTCGAAGGCGCGGTCGAGATCGGCGAAGGGCTCATCCGGGCCGGTGCGGGTGTACCAGCTGAAGTCCCACAGCGAGATGGTCAGTTTGTCCGGCAGATGCGGCGACAGCGTCACAGGGGGCTCCCCGCGGTCGGCGGCTCGGCGATGACAGAGATGAGAGATCGGTTCATCGTCCGGGGGTGCCAACGGGCTGTCAAGATGTATTCATAAATAATGGCCAGAGCTGCCCCGCCTCAGGCGATCCAGCCGTAGCCGGGCCGTGGTCTGCGCGAGGCCGGGGGCGCGCCGACGCTCTCCAGGTCGTGCTCGGCGGCCTGCACCAGCTGCTGCCCCAGATCGCTGAGCGCCCGCCCGGCCGCGAGCTCATCGCCGATCACGGGCACGTCCTCGTCGTCCGGGTTGCACCGGGCCAGTCCCCGGCCGGTGAGCGCCGTGGCCCCGGTGTCCAGCTCCACCCGCGCCCTGGTCCGCCCCTCGTCCTCGGAGAGGTAGAGATGGACCTTCCACTCCACTGTGTGCGACATGGTCTGCTCCTCACCTTCTGACGGCCGCTTCCGACGGCCGCATCTGGCGCCAGAAGCGCCCGGACCCCGTGGTGGCGGCCGGAGCCCCGCTCAGCGGCGGTTCCTGCCGGACCACGCGGGTTCCACCACCTTCCACTCTGCCTCCCAACGGGCGTAACGCCTGCGGTCCAGGGCCCGGCGGACCCGGGCCCGCCCCATGAACGCGAGCGCGGCCACCGTCGCCGCGGTGATACAGCCGGTGAACCAGCCCATGGTCCGCGCGGTCGAGGGGGAGGAGGGCGGCTGCGCCAGGGCGCCCTCGCGGTTCACCCAGACCCGTACCTCGTCCCCGGAGTCGCCGTCGCCCGCCACCGTGGCGGTGCCCGTATGGCGCTCACCGTCGTCCGCGACCCAGCGCACCCGCGCCTGCCGCGGCTCCCGCACATCGCTGTGGGCCGGGCCGGGTGTGGCGTCGGCGAGCTTCGCGGTGATCTGGTGCCGGGCCGAGGTCTCGGCGGCCACGACGCCCATCTGGGAGGCGTGTGCCGCGTACCCCGCGCTGATCGCGGCGGCCGGCAGCCCGACCACGAGGATCAGCGCGAACAGCACGGTGCACCAGGTCTGGATCCGGTCCGTCCGGCGGCGCAGCGGGTTGGGCCCCTTGGCCGGGCGCTTGAGCAGGGGCGGACGCGGTCCGAATACGTGTCGCGGTCCGTGGGTGTTCATGGTCTGGCCTCCAGCGGGTGCTGACGTCGGCGCGCGGTCGCGCGGGCGTCGGGGTCAGGTGCGCGGGGCGGGCTGATGGGCGCCGGGCACCATCCGCGCGCTGATCGCCGTGCGGTTGTAGGCGTTGATCACGACGGCGGCCCAGATCACGGCCGCCACCTGCGGTTCGTCGAAGACCTCGCGGACGGCCGCGTAGACCTCGTCCGGCACATGGCCGTCCTGGATCGAGGTCACCGCCTCGGTCAGTGCGAGCGCGGCCCGCTCCCGCTCGGTGAAGAACGGGGTCTCCCGCCAGGCGGCGAGGGTGTGGATCCGCTGCTCGGTCTCGCCCTGGGCGCGGGCGTCCTTGGTGTGCATGTCCAGGCAGAAGGCGCAGCCGTTGAGCTGCGAGGCGCGGATCCTGACCAGCTCCAGCAGCTCTGGCTCGACCCCCGCCGCCCGGGCGGCCCGCACCGCCGCCCGGTGCAGCTCGCCCATCGCGGCGGACACCTCGGGGGCGAGGCCCTTCAGATCCAGCCGGGCGGTGGTGCGGGCCGGGGTGGTCGTCGTCATCGGTGAAACTCCGTTTCGTCGCGGTCGGTCGCGGTCGGTTGTGGTCAGTCGCGATCAGGGGGTCGGGGCGATCATGAGGTCAGGGCAGTCAGGGGATCGGGGCAGTCAGGGGATCGGGGCAGTCAGGCGGTCGGGTACGCCGTCGAGCCAGGTCTGCCAGGAGGCGGCGCGCAGCGCCGGGCCCGCCCGCAGCGGGCGGCCCAGCCACGCGGTCACCGGGCGGATCCCGTGCACCGCGTTGACCAGCCACACCTCACGGCCGTCCAGCTCCTGCACGGTGCGGCGGCGGTGCTCGGTGCGGACGCCCAGCTCGGCCGCCCGGTCCTGGATCAGGGCCGAGGTCACGCCCGCCAGCAGCGGAAGCTCCGGGGGCGGCAGACACAGCACGTCGTCCTCCCACCACACAACGCTCGCCGCCGTCCCCTCGAGCACCAGCCCGGAGGGGGTGGTGAGCAGCAGCTCCTGCGCGCCGCGGGCGGCGGCCCGCTCCCGAAGGTGCGCCAGGAGGGAGAGGTCGGGGCCGGTGCGGCGGGGATGCGACCGCGGATCGAACTCCTCGGTCAGGCATACGGTCACATTGACCGTCCGCGGCGGCGCGGGCCGGACCCGCAGGAACAGCCGGGCCGGTTCCGGACCGGCCAGCTCGACCCGGGGGAACCAGCGCTCGGTGCGGGGCAGGGCGGCGATCGCGTCGCGCCAGAAGCTCTCGATCCGGGCGGGGGAGTCGCCGCTCGCCTCGACACACGCGGCGACGAACCGGCGGCGGTGGTGGTCGAGCCCGCGCACCCGCCCGTCGTCGACCAGCCAGGAGTCGGCGGCCAGCAGCGCGCTGTCCGGCACCGCCCGGGAGGGCATCAGCCCACCGTCCTCGCGCCACATCAGCGTCCACTGCCTCTGGTCCGACGCGTCGGCGTGACCGATGTTCTGTGTGGCGACCATGTCCGCTTCCACGTCTCCGTCCCGATGTGCTCGATGTTCCTGATGTGCTCGTCGTCCGATGTCGTGCTGTCCCGGTGTCCTACGTCCGCGTTGCGTTGTCGCGTTGTTGCGTGTTGCGTTCGTTCCGTGTTCCGTTGTCCGGCCGGGTTCTAGCCGCGTTCGCTGGATTGCCGGTCAATAGCCGCGCGCCGGGCCGCCCCGGGGGCCGTAGGGGGCGCGTTCCAGCCACTCCCCGCAGCGGGGGACCACCGGCGACAGCGCGGCCGCCGCGCGCTGGGCCGCCCGCTTCCACGGCCGGGGCCGCAGGTGGTCCAGTGCCGCACCGGCGGCCTCGCTGTTGTAGAGGGCCGCGCTCCGGCGGGCGGAGGCGTACCCGGCCACCGTCGCGGGTCCCCGCGATGGCTCGGAGCATGCCGCCGACACCGCCTCCGCCGCCGCGACGGCGTCCGCGATCCCGCTGTTCATGCCGCGGGCGCCGAAGGGCGGGAAGAGGTGCGCCGCCTCGCCCGCCAGCAGCACCCGGCCGGACGGATCCGCGAACGACGCGGCGACCTTGCGCAGGAAGTGGTACCGCGACACCCACAGCACCCGGTGGGCGCAGTCCTCGCCCACCAGCCGGGGCAGCCAGCGGCGCAGCGCCTTCTCGGTGGCGAAGGACTCCGGCGGATCGTCGGCGCGGCACTGGAGATCGATCTGGAAGCCCCCGGTGAACGGCACCCGCAGCACGGTGCGACCGCCGGTGCCGGGGTGCTCGTAGTGGAAGACCCGCTCGACCGGCAGGTCGCCGCCGGGCGGATCCGCCACGTCCACGACCACGTGATAGCCGTCGGACCGGGTGCCCTCCAGCGGGATGCCCAGCGCCCCGCGCACCCCCGAACGGGCCCCGTCGGCGGCGATGACACGGCCGGCCGTCCAGCTCCCGCCGTTCTTCGCGGTCACCGTCACCCCGTCGCCGTCCGCGCGCACCTCGCCCACCTCGGTGTCGAAGCGGAACTCCACGCCCGCCTCCGCACACGCCTCGTGGAGGAACCGCTCGGTGTCGACCTGACGCAGGCTGGTGAACGCGGGCAGGGCCGCGGCGCCGTCGTCCGCTGAGACCCCGGGAAAGGTCCGTGCGAACACCTCGCGGCCGCGGTAGAGGGTGCGCCGGGTGCGCCAGGTGGTTCCGTACGCCGCGATCCGCGCGCCCAGCCCCGGGCGGGCCCGCTCCAGCAGCCGCAGCGACCGCCGGTGCACGAACAGCGCGCGGCTCCCGGGCCGCGCCCGGTCCCGTGCCCCGGCCTCCAGCACCAGGACCGGCAGTCCGGCGGCGCGCAGGGTGAGCGCCGCCGTCATCCCGACCGGCCCGGCACCCACCACCAGAACCGGGCCGCTGTCCTCGCCCGCCGCCATGTCAGCCACCGACCGGTGCGGTGGACAGGGTGGGCAGCTCACCCGCGGCGAGCTGCCGGGCGATCTCCAGCCGCTTGATCTTCCAGGTGGCGGTGCGCGGCAGATCCTCGAAGCGGCACTGCACCGGCTCGGCCAGCGCGGGGAGATCCTCGGTCGCCCGCCGCCAGCTGTCGGGGTCCAGCGGCTCGTTCCCCCGGGTGCACACCACCGGTACCGGCTCCCGCCCCGGACCGTGGACGATGATCACTTCCCGGAGGTCGGCGAACCGCGACAGCAGCTCGTCCTCCACCTCCAGGGTGCTGTCCACGGTGGCGACCTGGTCCACCTCGCGGTCCAGCAGATACAGCGCGCCCCACCGGTCGCGATAGCCCATGTCGCCCATCCGCCACCAGCCCCGGTCCACCTGCCGGACGTAACTCTCCGGCGCGCCGAGATAGGTGAGGATCCGGCCGCGGGTGCGGGCCTCGATGGCCCCCGCCGCACCCGGCGGGCACTTGCGGCCCCGCTCGTCCACCACCCGGATCCGGGTGAAGCCGGGGATGCCGGTGCCCACCCGCCGCGCCTGCACCCGGCCCGCGCCCCGCCGGGTGTACCAGCCGAACGCGATGGGCCCGGTCTCGCTCTGCCCGTACAGCTGCATCAGCCGGGGGTCGCGGCGCCGGGACGCGGCGAGCAGCCGCCGCACCGTACGGGGGTGGATGGCGTCGAACGTGGAGCCGTACGCCCGGACGTTGGACAGCGGGCCGTTCGGCGCGTCGGCCAGGTCCTCCCACAGCACATAGGTGTTGGGATGCGTCTCCACGATGCCGGGGCGGTGCGCCGCCAGCAGCGGGCCGGCGTGGGCCGGGTCGGGGTCGACGAGCAGCAGCAGCGGGCTGCCGAAGTGCAGCAGTACGCCCAGCAGGTGGTAGAAGCGGGAGTGGACGAACGACATGTGCAGCGCGGCCGCCTCCCCGCGGGTGGCCCGGCCCAGCGCCTGCTGGGGCACCAGCCGGTTCCACATGGTGTGCGGGCAGTGCACGGCCAGCTTCGGTATCCCGGTGGTCCCCGAGCTGTGGGTGATCAGCGAGGGCTCCCCGGGGTGGAGCCGGATGGCCGGGCGGCGCGGCACCCCGGCGAGCGCGGCCAGCGCGATGGTGTTCCCGGGCGCCTCGCCCACCGTCAGCACGCCCCGGGCCAGGGTGGTGTCCACCGTGCTCAGCGTGGATTCCAGGGTCGCCTGGTCGGTGATCAGCCAGGGGGCGTGCAGCCGGTCCAGCAGCACCGCGGCCACCTGTCCGTCCAGGGACGGCGACAGCAGCGCCGGGACCGCGCCGATCCTGGAGACGGCACAGGTCAGCAGCACGATGTCGACGTTGTCGCCCTTGAGGATCGCCACATGCTCACTCGGGCGCACCCCCGCCGACCACAGCCGGGCGGCCAGGTCGTCGACCAGATCGGCCAGTTCGGTGTACCCGAGGTCGGTACCGGCGTCGGGGGCGACGTCCAGTGGCCGGTCCAGGGTCACCCTGACCCTGCCGTGCCGGGCCGCGGCCTCCTGGAACATCAGCCCCAGATAGAACCCGCGCTCGGGGAGCAGCCGCTGCAACATATCGAGGTCCTCATCGTTGGAAGTCGGTCAGGGGGTCGCGCGCTCCGGCCGACCGGCAAGCCGGTTTGACCGGTCACCAGCGGCCGGTGCGGACGACATGGCGCCGCAGCTTCCCCGTCGGGGTGCGCGGCAGCGCGGCCACCAGGCGCACGGTGCGCGGCGCCTTGTAGGCGGCGAGCCGCCGCCGGGCCAGCGCCATCAGATCGGCCGTCAGCGTCTCCTCGTCCACCGCGTACGGGCCGGCCGGGTCGCCCGTCCGGCCACCCGCGTCGGACGCCGGTACGACATAGGCGCGCAGCCGGGTGGCGCCCCGCTCGTCGGGGACGGCCGCCACCGCCACCTCCCGCACCGACGGGTGCTGCCGCAGCACCTCCTCGACCTCCAGCGGTGACACGGTGATCCCGCCGACCATCTCCAGGTCGTCCACCCGGCCCAGATGGCGATAGGTCCCGTCGCGCCCGCGCCGGGCCCGGTCCCGGGTGGCGAGCCAACCGCCGTCCTCCGGGCGGCCGGTGACCACCGTCGGGCCCCGCACCCACAGCTCGCCCTCGGTCGAGCCGTCGGCGCCGTTCGCCACCACCGCGCCCTCGCGGTCCCGTAGCTCCAGCTCGAAGCGGGGCACCGGACGGCCCAGGGTGCCGGGGGCGTTGTCCCACACCGTGTTGGCGCAGAAGGCGTGGCCCGCCTCGGTGGAGCCGATCTGCTCCAGCACCGGTGCGCCGAGCAGCTCACCGACCCGCTCGCCGAGGGCGGGCGGCAGCCCCTCGCCCGCGCTGACCGCCGCGCGGACGGAGGCGAAGCAGGCCGCGTGGCCGGTGCCGCGCTCGTCCACCAGGGCGGCGTACGAGGACGGCACCGAGTACAGCAGGGTCACCCGGTGCCGGGCCACGAGGTCGTCGATGAGGGCGGGACCGGGGCGGTCCGCGGTGAGCACCGCGGCCGACCCCGAGAAGAGGGGGAAGGCGAAGGCGTTCCCGAAGCCGTAGGCGTAGAACAGCTTGGACACCGAGAACGCCACGTCCGCCGGGCCGATGTCCAGCACCTCCTGCCCGACCAGGTCGTGATAGGCGGCCACGTCGCCATGGCTGTGGACCACCGCCTTGGGGCGGCCGGTGGTCCCGGAGGTGTACTGGAGGTACAGCGGGGTGGCGGCCGTCACCGGCTCCGCCGCCGGGGCCGGGGCCGCCGAGCCCAGTGTGGCGGGCGGGCCGGTCAGGGCCGACAGCTGGTCGGCGCCGAGCCAGGGAACGCCGTCGAAGTGGTCCTGGAGACCGGGCCCTGAGACGGCCAGCGCGGTACGCGAGTCCTCGGCCATGAAGCGGTGGTCGTCGGCGGTGAGCGCCGGGTTGACCAGCACCGCCACGGCGCCCAGCCGGGCGGCGGCCAGAAACGTGGTCACCCACATGATGCCGTCGGGTAACGCCAGCAGCACCCGGTCACCGGCCGCCACCCCCCGGCCCGCCAGCACCGTGGCCGCGCGCTCGGCGCGGTCGTGGACCTCGCCGTGGGTCCAGCCCCGGTGGCCCTCGAGAAAGGCGGCCCGGCCGGACCAGCCGCGGCGGTCCGCGAGCGCCGCGAGGTGCGCCGCCACATTGGCCGAGACCGTGGGCCCGACGGGCATGGGCGGGGCGGACACCGATACGGCGGTCACCGGCCGAGCTCCTTCGCCGCGGGGGCGGGCGGCGCCGCGGCGGCGGCCACCAGCAGATCGCCGATCTCCCCGCCGGACCCGGGCTCTCCGCCGGACCCGATCTCCCCGCCGGACCCGGGCTCTCCGCCGGTCGCGGGCTCCACGGCCTGGTAGGCGCGCATGGTGGCGGCGGTCTTCAGCAGCATCTCCTCGTACTCCTCGGCCGGATCGGAATCGAGGACGATGGCGCCGCCCGCGCCGATGTGCATCCGGCCGCCGGTGAACACGGCCGTGCGGATGACGACGTTGAGGTCGGCCGCGCCGTTGCAGCTGAGGTAGCCGAGCGCGCCGGAGTACACCCCGCGGGCCTCGGTCTCCAGCGAGTCGATGATCTCCAGCGTGCGCAGCTTGGGCGCGCCGGTCATGGAGCCGCCCGGGAAGCAGGCCCGGACGCAGTCGACGGAGGTGGTCTCCGTGCGCAGCCGGCCGCGCACGGTGGAGACCAGCTGGTGGACGGTGGCGTAGGTCTCGGTGTTCATCAGCCGTGGCACATACACACTGCCCGAAGCGCACACCCGCCCCAGGTCGTTGCGGAGCAGATCCACGATCATCAGGTTCTCGGCACGGGCCTTGGGGCTGGAGGCGAGGGCGGCCAGTGCCCGCGCGTCCTTCTCCGGGTTCTGGCCGCGCGGTGCGGTGCCCTTGATCGGTTTGGCCTCGGCGGTGCCGTCGGGGGTGATGCGCAGAAAGCGCTCGGGGGAGGCGCAGGCCACATCGGTGCCGTCGAACCGCAGATAGGCGGCGTACGGCGCCGGGTTGAACCGCCGCAGGGCCCGGTAGAAGGCGTAAGAGTCACTGGGGGCCGGCAGCCAGGCGGAGTTGGTCAGGCAGATCTCATAGCTGACCCCGGCGCGCAGCTCCCGCAGACACGCCTCGATCGAGGCCAGATACCGCTCCCGGTCCCGCACCAGCCAGGGCTCCACGGCGGCCGTGGTGGCGAGGGCGGGTGGCCGCGGGGCGGGTCCGGTGAGCGTCGGCACCCCGCTGAGCACGGTCACGGTGGTGTCCAGCCAGTCCTTCGCCTTCCGGTGGCCCTCCGGAGTGTCCTCGGCGAGGCAGCAGATGTAGGTGACGCCCTCCTGGTGGTCGACGGCGACGAACCGGTCGGCGAAGAGCCAGCAGGCGTCCGGGGTGGTGGCCCGGTGGCGGTTGGCGGAGCCGCAGTCGGCCTTGAGCTCGTAGCCGAAGTAGCCCACATAGCCGCCGGTGAAGTCGAAGGGCAGATCGGGGGCCTTGACCCGGCGGCGGGTCAGTTCCCGCTTGAGGTAGTCGAAGACACTGCCCTCGACCCGGACGGCGGGCCGTCCCGCCCGCTCGACCTCGCACCCGCCGGTGCCGGTGTCATAGCGGACGAACTCGGCGAGCGGGCCCGTGCCGTCCCCGAGGAAGGAGAAGCGGGCCTCACCGGACTCGGCGCGCGAGCTGTCGAGCCAGAACGCGTGCGGCGCCTCCGCGTACAGCCGGGTGAAGGCCGCCTCGGTGTCGGTGGCGTCGGCCAGCCACCGGGCGTGCAGCCGGTAGCCGGGGCCCTCCCGGGGCGGCTCCGCCGGAGCGTCGCTCCGGGGAGCGGGCCGGGCCAGTTCGGTCCGGGGGTCCGCCTCGGGGCTGGGCGGTGAGCCCGGCGCGGTGGCCGTCTGGGCCGCCTTGGCCGCTTTCACCGCCTTGGAGGCCGTACGGGCGCGGCGCGGCTCCTCGGCGGAGCCGGGGGTCACGGTGGACGTCACTGACTCGCCGTTGGCGTGCTCAATGGTCAGATCGCGGAAGTTGCTGAGCATGCGGTGGCCGTATCCGGTCAGCACCGACTCCGGGTGGAACTGGACGCCCCACAGTGGACGGGCCCGGTGCCGCAGCCCCATCAGCACACCGTCCTCGGACCAGGCGATGCCCTGTAGCCCCAGCGGCAGCGGCTCGGCCACGCACAGCGAGTGGTACCGCACGGCCGTGAAGTCCTGCGGAAGGCCGCGGAACAGCCCGCGCCCGCCGTGTTTGATCCGGGACAGGTGCCCGTGCTTGGGCTCGGGCGCGGACACCACCCGCGCCTGCGCGCCGAGCGCGATCCCCTGGTGCCCCAGGCACACCCCCAGCACGGGGATGGACGACCGCTCGATCAGCCGGGCGGTGGCGCCGAAGTCCCGGGGATCCGCCGGATGGCCGGGGCCGGGGGTGAGCACGATGTTGTCGAACGCGGAGAGATCGATGTCCGCGCACTCCGGCGCGTCATGCAGAAGCACCTCCGGTTCCTCGCCGTTGACCTCGGTCAGCAGATGAAAGAGGTTGTACGTGTACGAGTCGTAATGATCGACGAGGAGTGTCCTCAGCGATTCCATCCGGATTTGCCTCCTTGCGATGAGAAAACCGACCGGGTATCACCCGCCCCGGTCCTCGGGCCGCGACACCCCAACTCACCTACCGGCGAGCGCGTGGGCCGTCGACCGCCATCCGCCTGTGACGTCCCCGTATCGACTGGAGCGGCGGGTAGAGCCACTTCTTCAGAAGCCGCTGGAGCCGTGGCATGACCAGCCAGGTCACCATCGCGGTCACACCGAGACACAACGCCAGCGTCCGCAGCAGGAAATTGGCGTCCTTGATGAATGGGATCACCAGCACATTGAAGATGAGAACCGGAGGGAAGACCGCGCTCAGATTCACCAGCCACAGCTTCCATTTGGGCGGTGGCGGCAGCGGCCGCACCGGCCCCTTGAACCAGTTCTCCAGTCCCGAGGTGCGCTGTGTTCCCTTTTCCTCGACGAAGGGCCCGGTACGGGACGCCAATCGTGCGCGCGCCAGCGAGGAATCCCATGCCCGAGCCGGGCCTTCGGCCTCGAACCGGTAGAGGACGTGCCACTCCGAGGAGGTCGAACCGGATCCCATCACCCCGCCTCCGAGATATCCCGGAAGGCTTGCCGCGGCATTGAGCATCTCGATCGCCCAGGCATAGAACTCACTTTCGCGGCCGGGGTCCACCCGGTATGCGGCAGTCACCGTGACCGGTTCACTGTCCACTCCAGCCGCAACTCCTTTCCGTGCCGTTATCTTCACCTGTGTGTCCGGCGAGATGACACGAAGTGTTCCACACCGTGCGATCGGGAACAGTGGAATGCTCAACAACGTACATAAAAACCTGGAAAGGCCGCCGTGACCTGGGCGTTACCTACGGTTCGAGGTTCTGGCGGGGCCGCTACCGGGCCGCCGATAAAGAATCTCCGAGCGGCATTGAACATGATGAAGCGCCGGGCCGTATGAGACGTAATGCGGCCCGGCGCTTCGTGGTTTCGATCAATCGATCAGCCCGATCGGCTGGGTCGGCTCGATGAGCCTCGGTCAGCCGAGTACCTTCTCCAGCGCCGCCAGCGCCCCCTCCAGCTCCGCACGGCTGATGGTCAGCGGCGGTGCCAGGCGGATCGTCGAGCCATGGGTGTCCTTGACCAGGATCCCCTCGGCCATCAGCCGCTCGCTCACCTCGCGGCCGGTGCCGAGCGCGGGGTCCACATCGACGCCCGCCCACAGCCCGCGGCAGCGGTAGCCCACGACGCCCTTGCCGGTCAGCGCGGCCAGTCCGGCCCTCAGCACCTCGCCCAACTCCCGCGCCCGGCGCTGGAACTCACCGGTGCGCAGCAGATCGACCACGGCCGAGCCGACCGCCGCGGCCAGCGGATTGCCGCCGAAGGTGGAGCCGTGCTCACCGGGGCGCAGTACCCCGAGCACCGCACGGTCGGCCACCACCGCCGACACCGGCACGATGCCGCCGCCCAGCGCCTTGCCGAGCAGCAGCACATCCGGCATCACCGACTCGTGCTCGACGGCCAGCGTGGTGCCGGTGCGGCCCAGACCGGACTGGATCTCATCGGCGATGAACAGCGTCCCGGTGCGCCGGGCCAGCTCGCGCACCCCGCGCAGATAGCCGTCATCGGGGATGACCACGCCCGCCTCGCCCTGGATGGGCTCGATGAGGACCGCCGCCGTGGTCTCGTCCACGGCGGCCTCCATGGCCGCGAGGTCGTTGTACGGCACGACGCGGAAGCCCGGCGCGAACGGGCCGAAGCCGTCGCGGGCCACCGGGTCGGTGGAGAAGCCGACGATCGTCGTCGTACGGCCGTGGAAGTTGTCGGCCGCCACCACGATGGTGGCCCGGTCCGGGGCGACGCCCTTCACCTCGTACGCCCACTTGCGGGCGACCTTGATGGCGCTCTCCACCGCCTCCGCGCCGGTGTTCATGGGCAGCACCATGGAGAGCCCGGTGAGCTCCGCCACCCCCTCGGCGAACCCGGCCAGCCGGTCGTTGTGGAAGGCCCGGGAGGTCAGCGTGAGCTGGTCGAGCTGGCGGTGGGCGGCCTCGATCAGCGCCGGGTGGCGGTGGCCGAAGTTGAGGGCGGAGTACCCGGCCAGCATGTCCAGGTAGCGGCGCCCCTCGACGTCCCGGACCCAAGCGCCCTCGGCGCGGGCGACGACCACGGGCAGCGGGTGGTAGTTGTGCGCGAGCGAGGTGTCCTCGGCCCGGATCAGCTCCCGCGAGGAGCGGGCGGCGCGGGTACCGTCCGCCGCGGCAGCGGGGGAACCGGAGGCGGTGGGGGTGGTGGCGGTCATCAGCGGATCTCCTGTGTGCAGCACTTGATGCCCCCGCCGGCCTTGTGCAGTTCCGACAGGTCGACGGGGACGGGGACGTAACCGCGGTCGGTGAGCTGGTCGATGAGCCCGGTGGCCTGGGGCGCGACGAAGACGTGCCGGCCGTCGGAGACCGAGTTGAGCCCGAAGGCCATGGCGTCGTCGCGGGTGGCGATCAGCGCGTCGGGGTAGAGCCGCCCCAGCACCTCACGGCTGCCGGGGGAGAACGCCTCCGGGTAGTACGCGATGTTCCGGTCGTCGAGGACGAACAGCGCGGTGTCCAGGTGGTAGAAGTACGGGTCCACCAGCAGCAGGCTGATGGTCGGCACCCCGAAGAACTCCTGCACCTCCTGATGGGCCGCCCGGGTGGTGCGGAAGCCGGTGCCCGCCAGGACGTAGGGCCCGGCCGGCACCAGGTCGCCCTCGCCCTCGCACACCGATTCCGGCGGATGGACGTCGAATCCGGCCGCCTTGAACCACCGTTCGTAGGCGAGCTGTTCCGGCCGGCGCTGCGGTGCGTGGAATCGCGAGCCGAAGACTCGGCCCTCCAGGACGAGGGCCGAGTTCGCCGCGAACACCATGTCCGGCAGTCCCGCCACCGGCTCGATGAATTCGACCCGATGGCCGTGGTCGCGGTAGGTGCGGATCAGCGTCTCCCATTGCGCCTGGGCGAGGTCGGTGTCGACCTCGGTGTCCTCACGCATCCAGGGATTGATGGCATACCGCACATCGAAATATCTGGGGGCACAGGTCAGGAAGCGCCTGGGGCGCGGCACACGCGTAAGGGGCAACGGAGGATTCCTCTCGCTTCCGCGGGCGACCGGGGGGATGAATCAACGGTAGAAAGCGGAGGAGAGGGGAGACAAGGAAGGAAAACTGCGCGTCGGCGCACCGATGCTGCGTGCGGGGGCCGGTTCGCGGCGGTTCATTGCGCCGTGGTCGCGGGGGGCGCCGCACCGGCCTCCGCACTGCCCGTGAGCAGGTGCGACAGCACCATGTAGCTGATCGTCTGGCGGACGAAGGGCTCGGCCCTGATGCGCTCGAGCACCTCCTCGAAATGCTCCACATCGGTGGCCATGACATGCAGCAGGGCGTCCGCGCCGCCGGTCACCGTCATCGCCGCGATGATCTCCGGATAGTTGCGCACGACCTCGGCGAGACGCCGGGGTGGCGCGGCGCTGTCGCAGTACACCTCGACATACGCCTCGGTCCGCCAGCCGAGGGCGGCCGGGCGCACGGTGGTGGTGAATCCGGTGATCACATCGGTCTCCCGCATCCGGTCGACGCGGCGCTTGACCGCGGAGGCCGAGAGGCCGATCGCGGAGCCGATCTCCGTGAAGCTGGTCCTGGCGTTGGCCACCAGCGCCGCAACGATTTTGCGGTCCAGATCGTCGAACGGTACGGCCTGATGTGTCATCGTTCATCATCCTTTGCGTCTTTCGCCCCGTGCGCGAAGGGGCCTCTTCCCTGCACTCAAAACCGCCCCATACTCAGTGAGTGCCTGAGGCTTCTTTTTCTCTACGCTCTTTCAGAAAGATTCCACAAGAGGGGGCGTGAACCGGGGCGCGAGCCCCCTTTTCTCCGGGGTCGCGCGGTATGGGCTCCGGGGGTACAAGGGCGGTACGCCGGAACGGCCGAATCCACCGCGGTGATACGACACCACCTACCGGCCCCTGTCCTCCCGGGCGTAGCGTCAACTATTCCACCTGTCCTTTCCGGACGATGAGCGGCTCTCCGGCGGAGGGGCTCACCGCCCAACGGGGAAAGGCTTCAAGTACGTCCAACGCCGCGCCGCACGCGCCGAATTCACCATGAAAACCGATTCCGGAACACCGGCGGTCGCACCGTGCATTCGGCGACTCGCCGTACCTGCGGCCCCGTACTCCGGTGTGAGCGAAAGGGACCACCGTCATGACCCTCCTCAGATCCGGCAGGGCGTCGTGAGCCCGCGCCGGCACCCACCCCGGCCGGCCCCCGGGGGCCCCGGAAACCCACGCGACGCCGTCGTCACCGGCCTGGGTTTCTGCCTCCCCGGCGGCGCCGAACCCGTCTTCACCGCGGCCCAGGTGTGGGACATCGCCTCCCGGGGCCGCTCCGTCCTCGACCGGCACGACAGCCACTACGGCTCGGTCCATCTGAGCGCCGAGCAGTTCCAGCAGCGCCTCCCCGACATCCCCGAATTCTTCTCCCGCCACTACACCAACGCCCACCGCTACGGCCTGGTCTCCCTCGTCGAGGCGTGTGCCGACGCCGAACTCGACCTGGCCACCGGCGATCTGTGCGAGGCGGCCGTGCTCGTCGGCCGCGGCAGCGTGGACGCCAATGTGGACAGCTATCTCACCCTGCTCGGCATCGACCCCGACTCGGCCACCACCCTCGACGCCCTGGAGATGTTCGTCGCCGCCGAACAGGCCGTGTCCCCTTCCGACGTGGCCGTCGTCCAGGGCGCGCTGACCCGGACCGTCGGCCCCTGCTTCACCGTCTCCTGCGGCTGCTCCTCCGCCGCCGTACAGATCGGCAACGCCCGCCGCCTCATCGCGACCGGTGAGACCGACCTCGCGGTGGTGACCGGCGTCGACGTCTTCAACGTCGACCTGATCCGGAAGGGCCAGCGGCTGCTGTACGGCGCCCAGCACGCCTACGACGGCATGGACGCCGCCGGAATGCCCGATCTGCTGCCGTCCTTCGACTCCCTGATGCGCCCCTACGACCGGCGCGCGGACTGCGTCAACCACGGTGAGGGATCCGCCACCGTGGTCCTGGAGAGCAGGGAGCACGCCGCGCGCCGCGGCGCCCACCTCTACGGCCAGGTGCTCGCCGCCGCCATGACCCGCGACGGCCTGGCCAACCCGCTCGCCGCCGACGACTCCGGCGCCCAGCTCGCCAGGGCCGTACGACTCTGCCTGGGCGACCGCTGGCGGATCGAGCAGGTGCCGTACATCAACGGCGCCAGCGACGGCGGCGCGGCCGTCACCGCCCTGGAGGCCAACACCATCAGGGAGCTCTACGGCCCCGACCCCACCGTACTGATGTCCTCCCAGGAGGGGTGCTTCGGCCACCACGGCTCACCCGCCGGCTGCCTCGGCCTCGCCCTGACCCTGATGATGATGGAGTTCGGCGAGGTGTGCCCCACCGCCAACTGCGAACAGCCCGCGGACGGACTCCCCTTCGACCCGGTCCCCGGCACCCGCACCCGTCCCCTCGACTTCGACCACGCGCTCAGCTTCAACTACCAGATCGGTGGCGTGAAGCACGCGATGCTGCTGGGCGGCCCGGACGCCACCTGAGTCCGTGACCCCCGCGGCGATCTCCACCCCACGGCCCCTCACGGCCCCCACCCCGGGCCGAGCACCACCCACGGAGACCCCGATGCGTCAGCACACTCCTGCCCCCGGCCGTTCCCCCGGCCGCATCGCCATCGTCGGCATGGGCTGCCGGCTCCCCGGTGACACCGACTCACCCGCCGCCCTGTGGCGGCTGCTGGCCGCCGGACGCGACGCCGTCGGCGAACCGCCCGCCGAGCGCGCCGCGCTCTGGGCGGCCGACCCCGCCACGACCGCCCGGCCCGCGTCCGCACCGCCCGTCCGCGGCGGATACCTGCGCGATGTGTCCGGCTTCGACGCCGACTTCTTCGGCGTCTCCGGGCGCGAGGCCGACGTCCTCGACCCCCAGCACCGGCTGCTGCTGGAAGTGGTCTGGGAGGCCCTGGAACACGCCGGAATGCCACCCGACCGGCTCGGCTCCACCGCCACCGGCGTCTTCGCCGGGCTCAGCTACAACGACTACATGAACCGGCTCGACCGGCACCCCCGCGAGCTGGAGGGCTCCGCCCTGGCCAACGGGCACTGCGTGGCCACCGGCCGGATCTCCTACCTCCTCGGGCTCCACGGGCCTTCGGTGGCGCTGGACACCGCGTGCTCGTCCTCCCTGGTCGCCGTCCACCTGGCCGTCCAGGCGCTGCGCGCGGGGGAGTGCGATCTGGCCCTGGCCGGCGGGGTCACCCTGATGTTCGAGCCGCGGATCACCCGCTCGTTCGACCGGATGGGCATGCTCTCGCACACCGGCCACTGCCACGCCTTCGACGCCGCCGCCGACGGCTTCGTCCGCGGCGAGGGCTGCGGCATCGTCGTCCTCAAACGCCTCTCCGACGCCCTGCGCGACGGGGACCGGATCCTGGCCGTACTGCGCGGCTCGGCCGTCAACCAGGACGGCCACTCCGACGGCCTCGCCGCGCCCTCGGCCGCCGCCCAGCGCGCCCTGTACGAGGAGGCGCTCGGCCGCGCCGGGGTGGACCCCGCCGACGTCGGCATGGTCGAGGCCCACGGCACCGGCACCCCCGTCGGCGACCCGGTCGAGTTCTCCAGCCTCGCCCGGGTCTACGGCACCGGCCGCGACCGCTGCGCCCTGGCCTCGGTCAAGACCAACCTGGGCCATCTGGAGCCCGCCGCCGGTGTCACCGGGCTGATCAAGGCCGTGCTGTGCCTGGGCCGTGGGCAGATCCCGCCCAATCTGCACTTCACCCGGTGGAATCCCGCCATCGTCGCCGAGGGAACGCGCTTCTTCATCCCCCGCGAGCTCACCCTCTGGCCGGTGCGGACCGGCCCCCGGCTGGCCGCCGTGTCCTCCTTCGGCTTCTCCGGGACCAACGCCCATGTGGTGCTGGAACAGCCGCCCGCGCCCGCCCCTCGCACCGCGCCCGCCCCTCGCACCGCACCGTCACGGCCCCGGCCCGCCACCCGCGCCGTTCCGCGGGTGTTCCTCGTCCCAGCCGGCTCCCCGGCCGTACTGCCCGGCGCCGCCCGCCGGTTGGCGGACTGGCTGGAGGGCGACGGCGCGGACACCCCGCTGCGCGACATCGCCCACACCCTGGCGCTGCGCCGCGGCGCCGGCTGCGGACGGCTCGGCGTCACCACCGCCTCGCGCGCCGAACTCGTGGGCGCCTTGCGGGCGTTCGCCGACGGGCAGGCCCACCCCGCCGTGGTGAGCGGCGCCGTGGGCGCCGCGGTCGCCCGCCGACCGATCTGGGTGTTCTCCGGACAGGGCTCCCAGTGGCCCGGTATGGGGCGGCGGCTGCTGGAGACCGAGCCGGTCTTCGCCGAGGCGCTCGCCGAGGCCGACGCCCTCATCGCCGCCGAGTCCGGATTCTCGGTGCTCGAGATCGTCCGCCGCGGTGCGCCGGTGACCGGCTGCGGCCGGGTGCAGCCCGTGCTGTTCGCCCTCCAGACCGCGCTCGCCGCCACCTGGCGCGCCCACGGCGTGGAGCCGGCCGGGGTCATCGGCCACTCCATGGGCGAGGTCGCCGCCGCCGTGGTGGCCGGGGCGCTCTCCCTCGCCGACGGGGCCAAGGTGATCTGCCGCCGCTCCGCGCTGCTCACCCGCGTCGCCGGAAACGGCGCCATGGCCACGGTCGGCCTCGGCGCCGACGAGGTGCAGGCCGAACTCGACAGCGGCGGCGCCGCCGAAGCCGTCACCGTGGCCGTCATGGCCGCCCCCGGCTCCACCGTGGTGGCAGGGGACACCGCACACATCGAACGGCTCGTCGCCGGCTGGCAGGCCCGCTCCGTCCCCGCCGCGCCGATCGCCGTGGACGTCGCCTCGCACTCGCCCCAGGTGGACCCGCTCCTGGCCGATCTGCGCACCGCACTCGCCGACCTCGAACCCCGCCGTCCGGAGGTGCCCTTCTACACCACCGTCCTGGACGATCCGCACAGCCGGCCCGCCTTCGACGCCGACTACTGGTGTGCCAATCTGCGCCACCCGGTCCGGTTCTCCGCGGCCGTCGCCGCCGCCGCGGCCGACCGCCACCTGGTGTACGTCGAGATCTCCCCCCACCCGGTCATCACCCACCCCGTCCTGGCCGGACTCGCCGGTCTGGTGGAGGGCCCCGTCGTCCTGCCCACGCTCCGCCGCGAGGAGGACGAGGCGACCACCTTCCGTACCCAGCTGGCCGCGCTGCACTGCGCGGGCGTGCCCGTCGACTGGTCCGTGCTGTACGCGGACGCCGCACTCGCCGACGTACCGCCCATCACCTTCGACCGCACCCGCCACTGGGCCGACACCCCGCTCCCCGCCCCCGCTGACAACGCCTCGGCCGGTACGCTGCCCGGCGCGCACCTCGAAGTGCCCGGCGAACCCGTCCGCCACTCCTGGCGCGCCCGCACCGGCACCGCGGCGCTGCCCTGGCTGGCCGACCACCGGGTGCACGGCGCCCCGGTCCTGCCCGGCGCGGCCTCCTACGCACTCGCGCTGACCGCCGCCTGCGAGGTGTTCGGCGCCGGGCCCGAGGAGGTCGAGGTCACCGATCTGCGCTTCCGCGAACTGCTGCGGCTCGCCGACCACACCGACCTGTCCACCACGGTGGCCCTCGCCGCCACCGACCGCGCCGAATGCGAGATCTTCGGACGTGACGAGGACGGCGCCTGGGTGCGGCAGGCCACCGCGGTGCTCCGCAGACTGGCCGTACCCCCGCGCTCCCGCGCCGCCTCCGTCCGCACCCTCGCCCTGCGCCATCCCGCGCCCATCGAGGCCGAGGCGCTGTACGCCAATCTGCGGGCCCGGGGCGTGGCACACGGCCCGGCGTTCCAGGGCATCACCGAGGTGTCCGCGTCCCGCCACGGCAACAGCTTCTGGGCCCAGGTGCGGGTCCCCGAGGCCGCCCGCGAGCCCGGTCACGGGCTGCGCGTCCACCCGGTCCTGGTCGACCTGTGCGCCCAGCTCCTCATCGCCGGGCTGCTCGACGAGGGCGACCGGCGGCTGCTGCTGCCCGCGCGGATGCGATGCGTACGCGTCCTCGGCGACCCCGAGACCGCCGTGTACTGCCACGCCCGGCTCGCCGAGACCACCCCTGGAGCCACCGTCGGCCACGTCCGGCTGCTCGACGCGGACGGCCGGCCGGTGCTGGCCGTCGACGGGCTGCGGATCGTCCACCGGGCCGTGGAGCGCGCGGCCGAGGTCGACCAGTGGTTCCTCGAGGTCGGCTGGCGGCGCGCCGCCCGGCCCCCGGCCACCCGGCCACCAGGGCGGTGGCTGGTCGTCGGCGAGGCGGACGGCACCGCCCGCCCGGTGGCCACCGCCCTGCGCGCCGCCTGTGCCACCGCCCGGGTGTGGGAGGTGCCCCTGGCCGACCAGGGGCTCGACGCGTTCCGCGACGCCCTCACCAACCGGCTCACCCGCCCCGGGGAACGGCCGCGCGCCGTGGTGTTCGTCTGCGGCCCGCACCCCGCCGAGGGCGGCGCGGAGGACGGACTGCGCCGCACCCGCCGGCTGCTCGCCGCCGCCCAGGCACTCACCGCCCGCTTCCCCGAACCGCCCCGCCTCTACGCCGCCACCTCGGGCGCCCGCACGGTGGTCCCCGGCGACCTGGCCGACCCGGGCCAGAGCGCGCTCCGCGGACTCCTGCGGGTGCTCGCACTGGAACACCCCGAGCTGCGGGCCACCTTCGTGGACACCGACCCGGCCGCCCCCGACCAGCTCGCGGACACCCTCGCCGCCGAACTCCTCGCCGACGGCCCCGAGGACGAGATCGCACTGCGCGACGGCGCCCGCTACACCGCCGAACTGGACCACGCGCCGCTCACCGACACCGAGCGCACCACCGCCGCCGCCCGCACCGTGCGCTGCGGCACCGACGGCTTCCGGCTGCGCGCCGGCCGCCTCGGCGACCTCGGCAGCCTGGAGCTCACCACCAACCCCCGCCGCCCGCCAGGAGCCGATGAGGTGGAACTGCGGGTGCTCGCCGCGGGGCTGAACTTCCGTGACGTCCTCACTGCCATGGGGCTGCTCCCCGGTGATGAGGACATCCGCTACCGGCTCGGCTTCGAATGCGCGGGCGAGGTGAGCGCGGTGGGACCCGGCGTCGACCACCTACGCGCCGGTGACCGGGTGGTGGCCGCCGATGTGCACGGCGGCGCCTTCGGCTCCTTCACCGTCGTCCCCGCCGACCGCACCGCGCCCCTCCCCGAGGGCCTCGCCCCGCACACCGCCGCCGGGTTGCCGATCGCGTTCCTCACCGCCTGGTACGCGCTGCGCCACATCGGCCGGGTGGCCGCGGGGGAGCGGGTGCTGATCCACTCGGCCACCGGCGGCACCGGGCTGGCCGCCATCGCGGTGGCCCGGCTGCTGGGCGCCGAGGTGCTGGCCACGGCGGGCAGCGAGGAGAAGCGGCGCTTCCTGCGGGGGATGGGGATCGCCCGGGTGATGGACTCCCGGTCGCTGGACTTCCGCGACGAGGTCATGGCGGCCACCGGGGGCGAGGGCGTCGACGTGGTGCTCAACTCCCTCTCCGGGGCCGCCATCCGGGCCGGTCTCGAGTGTCTGCGCCCCTTCGGCCGCTTCGTCGAACTCGGCGTCCGCGACATCCTCTCCGACGCCCCGCTCGGACTCTCCCCGCTGCGCCACAACATCACCTTCTCCACCGTGGACCTCAGGGAGCTCCAGCTGGACCGCCCGCGGGAGTACGCGGCGATGCTGCGCGAGGTGCTCACCGCCGTCGGCGAGGGCCGTCTCAAGCCACTGCGCTGCACCACCTATCCGCTGACCGAGGTCACCGACGCGTTCCGGCAGATGGCCGGCGCCCGCCACATCGGCAAGCTGGTGCTCACCATCCCGCAGGAGGGCCAGGTCGACGCGGTGCTGCCCGACGGACCGCTCACGGTACGGGACGGCGGGACGTACATCGTCACCGGCGGTCTGCGCGGTCTCGGGCTCGCCACCGCCTGCTGGCTGGCCCGCCAGGGCGCGGGCCACCTGGTGCTCAACGGACGGACCGCACCGGTCGGCGCCGCCGCGCGGACGCTCGCCGAGCTCTCCGCCGCCGGTACCAGGATCACCGTCGTCACCGGCGACATCGCCCGCCCGGACACGGCCGAGCGGCTGATGGCCGCCGCCACCGCCGACGAGGGGGCGCCGCACGGCGTCGTCCACTCCGCGATGGTCCTCGACGACGCGGCCGTGGCCAACATCCGCGAGGACCAGCTGCGCCGCGTATGGGCGCCGAAGGCCACCGGCGCGTGGCGGCTGCACCAGGCCACCGAGGGGCACCGGCTGGACTGGTTCGCGGTGTACTCCTCGATGGCCTCCCTGCTCGGCAACGCGGGACAGGGCGCCTACGCGGCCGCCAACGCCTGGCTGGACGGCTTCGCCGCCTGGCGCTCGGCGCGCGGCCTGCCCACCCTCGCGGTCAACTGGGGCCCATGGGGCGAGACCGGCGTGGCCACCGGCTTCGCCGACCGCGGCTACCAGACGATCCCCACGGACGAGGGGCTGCGCGCGCTCGGCGCCCTGCTGGCCCATCGGCGGGTGCAGACCGGGGTGATCCCCGGCGAACCCGCCACCTGGATCCCCGCCACCGGCCGCCGGTCCTCCCTGTTCGCCCCGCTGCTCCCCGGCGACGACACCCCGGCGGCCACCCGGGAGACCACCGACGACATCCGCGCCCGGCTGGCCGCCCTTCCCGCCGGTCCGGCCCGCCGCACCGCGCTGGAGTCCTATCTGACCGACCACATCCGAGCCGTGCTGCGGCTCAGCAGCGCCACCCTCGATCCGCAGACCCCGCTCAAGTCACTGGGCTTCGACTCGCTGCTCGCCATGGAGCTGCGGGTGCGGCTGGAGACGGGGCTGAGCATCAAGCTCGCGGGCAACTTCGTCTGGCAGCATCCGACCGTGGCGGCCCTGGCCGCCGGGCTCGCCCAGCAGCTGGAGCCCGGCCCGGCCGACCGGCCGGAGGAGCGGCTGGGCGCCCCGGGCTGACGGAGGCGCGGGATGGGCTAGGGACGGGCGCCCGGGCGCTCCGGGGAATCCGGGGCCGGGCGGGCCCAGGCGCTCACGCCCAGCTTGCCGGTGGTGCCCAGGTCGACATGGTCGGGCACGGTCTGCGCGTCCGTCCCGCCGCCGTTCGGCGCGATCCTCAGATAGCGCCCGTCGGCGGCGGGGCGCGTCACCTCCGTCACCAGATTCCGCCACGCCAGCCGCGCCACCGCCCGCTCACCCGGCTTCAGCCGCACCGGCCCGGTGGCCGTCTCGAAGCCGTCGAGGGTGGCGATGGCCGAGGCCCCGTGGCTGACCGTGACCTCCAGCGGCTCCAGGTCCTCGTCCAGCACCTGGACGGACGGATGGCCACTCACCGTATAGGCGCGTGTGCCGCAGTTCACCAGCTCGATCTGCTGCACCCGCAGCCCCATCGCCGCGTCGGCCTCCGCGGCCCGCAGCAACACCCCCGAGTCGGGGCAGGCCGCGGGAGCGGTGGGGGCGGTGGCGTCCGGCGAGACGGTGGGGCCCGCCGGGCGTGAGGTGGCCTCGTCGGGCACCGCGGCCACTCCTGACGAGGACTGCGTGCCGCACGCGGTGAGCAGACCGGCCGCCGCGAGCGCGCCGAGCAGCCGTCTTCGGCGGTGCCGGGCGGTGCCCCGGAAGAGGGGCGCCCGGGGTGTGGTGATCGATTCCGTGTCCATGCGGCTCATCCTGCCCCAATGCCGGGCGGGATGAGCCGCGTTGGACCGAACGCCCCGGTTACGGCGTCACGAGGTCCGCCGTGGCCACCGGCCTTCCGCTGACGAACGACTGGTTCGCCGCGAGCCCGGTGACCAGCGCGAGCGCCCCGTCCTCCTCGGTGGCCCGCCGGCGGGAGGCGTCCGAGGCGTCCACGGCCGCCGCCGCCCCGGTGGCGTCCGCCGGATCCACCGGACCGTAGAGCACATCGAGCATCCGCGCGTCCCCGCCGCCGTGCCCCGCGTGGTCGAACGCCGGCAGCTCCACCTCCCGCGGTGGCTCCCACAGCGGCCGCAGCACCAGCCGCGGACCGCCCGCGTTGGCCAGGGCCCGGTCGCCGTGGATGGTGCCGCGGCCGGAGGCGGTGCCCAGCAGCGGCGGCTGCCACGCGCTCTCCTCGACCTCCAGCTCCAGCCGGCCCCGGGTGCCGTTGAACATCACCCGGTAGCCCTCCCAGGGGGAGTAGGCGGTCAGGTGGTACGTCATGGTGGCGCCGGTGTCATAGCGGACCAGCAGCGCCATGTCGTCCTCGATGGTGATGTCGTCGCCGAACACGTTGCGGTCGCGGTGGTAGCCGTCCGCGCCCTCGGCGTCCAGGTACAGCGAGCGCATCGCGTCGTTCTCGGCGAGCTCCAGCGCGAACGGGTCGTCCTTGGCGGCGGCGGCGCCGTGGGCCCGCTCGTACTCGCGCCGGTAGCCGCTGCGCTCGCCCGCCGCACGGCCGTAGAAGCCGAGCCCGCCGTAGCCGAACACCTCCTCCGGCCGGGCCCCCAGCCACCAGTTGACCAGGTCGAAGTGGTGGCTGGACTTGTGCACCATCAGCCCGCCGCTGTGCTCCTTCTCGCGGTGCCAGCGGCGGAAGTAGTCGGCGCCGTGCCGGGTGTCCAGCAGCCACTCGAAGTGCACCGACAGCACCTCGCCGATGGCGCCGCCGGACAGCTGCCGGTGGACCTCCTCGTGCACCGGGTTGAAGCGGTAGTTGAAGGCGACCGCCAGATGGTTGCCGGTCTCCCGGACCGTCTCCAGGATGCGGCGGCACTTGGCCGCGTCGGTGGTCATCGGCTTCTCGGTGACCACCCGGCAGCCGGCTCGCAGCGCGGGCACGATATAGGCGTCGTGCAGCGCGTCCACGCAGGTCACCACCACCTCCTGGATATCGTCCGCGCGCAGCCGCCGCTCGAACTCCTCCGGGCTCCAGGCGGCGGCCTCCGGCTCGCCCGCCTCCTTCAGCAGCCGCTGGTGGTGGGCGATGCGCACGGGGTTCGGATCGCACAGCGCGGCGACCCTCAGCCGTGGGCGGCGGGCCAGCGCCTCGGTGAACATCTGGGCCCGGGAGCCGGTGCCCACCACCACGGCACGGGACGGGGTGCTGCCGACGGTCATGCGTCCTCCAGCGGAAGCAAACGATTCAATCCGAAGTCGATCAACGCCTGCGCAGGATAGGACGATCGGCCGCCCGCCACCACGGGGGGTGCCGCGCGGCGCCGGGGCGGCCGCGCGCGGGGGTGTACCGGCGGACCCTGTGCAAGGATGAAATGTGTGGACATGACCTCCAGGGTCCCGGCGCGGTGCACGTGTCCGGTCGCTGCCGGTGCCCCTCACAGGTCCCGGGAGGGCGACGGGCCATGACCGATATCCAGGAGTCGCTGCGCGAGGTGATGGAGTGCGAGGGCGCGCTCGCGGCCTCGCTCGTCGACTATCTGAGCCGGATCACGCTGGGCGCTGTCCAGACCCCGCAGGGACCGGACCTGGAGAAGGTGGCCTACGGGGACACGGATGTGCTGCGGGCCAAGCTTTCCACTCTGGAGTTGCTCGGCTACAGTCCGGAGCGCCTCGAGGACATCGTCGTCACGCTGGACACCGAGTACCACCTGATCCGTCCGCTCAGCCAGCGCGCCAGCCAGGGCGTCTTCCTCTATCTGGTGGCCGACCGGGCGCGGGCGGATCTGGAATCCGCGAGGGCCACGATGCGCGAGGTGGCCCTCCGGCTCGATGTGTGACGGCGCCCCTCGCCCCGACGGGGCCGGTGGCGCCCGTGGGCGGGGGTCATGGTGGGCGTCGCGTAGCCGGGGCACCACATATCGTGCCGATGTGTATCGCGGTTCGGGACGGGCACGGATCGTGCGGCACGAGGCTTCCCGGCGGGAGGGGGATGAATGGTAGGAAGGAGTGCGTGGTCGGAGTTATCGGTCGATCCAGGCTTGCCCCGCACACCCCCTCCCGGACGCGTCTCCGCTCGCTCCTGAGCCTGCGCAGCTTGAGCGTGCGCAGCATCGCCGGGCAGGTTTTCGCTGTCCAAGTGCTGCTCGTATGCCTGCTCATCGTGGCGGCCACGACGGCGCTCATCCTCCAGGCCCGTATCGACAGCGAGGAGGAGGCGCTCAACCGCGCCACCGCCGTCGCCCAGACCTTCGCCACCTCCCCGGGCACCTCGTCCGCGATGCGCACCCAGAATCCGACCACGCTGCTCCAGCCGCGGGCCGAGGAGACACGCAAGCGGGCACATCTGGACTTCGTGGTCGTGGCGAACACCCACGGCATCCGCTACACCCACCCCAAGCCGGAGTACATCGGCAAGACGCTGGTGGCCGACTGGCGGCCCGTGGTGAAGGGCAAGATCGTCACCGAGTCCGTACAGGGGCCCCTCGGCCGGGAGGTCCAGGCCACCGTCCCGATCCACAGGGGCGACGGCACCGTGGCCGGTGTGGTGTGCGCGGGGATGACCGCCGCCGATGTGAGCGGCCGGGTCGAGCGCCAGCTGCCGCTGGTCTTCGGCTCCGCCGCCGGTGCGCTCGCCCTCGCCACCGGCGGGACCGCGCTGGTCGGCGGGCGGCTGCGGCGGCAGACACGAGGGCTCGGGCCCGCCCAGATGACCCGCATGTACGAGCACCACGACGCCGTTCTGCACTCCGTGAAGGAAGGTGTGCTGATCGTCGACAGCCATGGCCGCCTGGTCCTCGCCAACGACGAGGCCGTCCGGCTGCTCGACCTGCCCCCGGACGCCGAGGGCCGCTCTGTCACCGAGCTCGGCATCGAGCCGCGCACCGCCGAGCTGCTCGCCTCGGGCCGGGTCGCCACCGACGAGGTGCATCTGGCCGGGGAGCGGCTGCTGGCCGTCAACCAGCGCTCCACCCGGTGGGACGGCGGGATGTCCGGAAGCGTCGCCACGCTCCGCGACTCCACCGAACTGCGCGCGCTGTCCGGCAAGGCAGAAGTGGCGGAGCGGCGGCTGAGGCTGCTCTACGAGGCCGGCGCGAAGGTCGGCACCACCCTCGATGTCGTAAGGACCGCCGAGGAGCTGACCCGCTTCGCCGTCCCGTGGTTCGCCGACTTCGCCACCGTCGACCTCGTGGACCCCGTGCTGCGCGGCGACGAGCCCGTGGGCAGCGCCATGCGCCGCACCGCCACCTGTGGCATCCGGTCCGACCATCCGCTGTGGCGGGTCGGCAAGATGATCACCTACAGCGGCACCGTGCCCCAGGCGCTGGGCTTCGGCGCGGGCCGGCCGGTGCTCGAGGCGGATCTGCGGACCTACGAGGGATGGCAGGAGCAGGACCCCGAGCAGGCGACCAAGATCGTCAAATATGGCATCCACTCGATGATCACCATCCCGCTGCGGGCGCGGGACGTCACCCTGGGCATCGCCACCTTCTGGCGCTCGGAGAAGTCCGAGCCGTTCGACGAGGACGACGTGGCGCTCACCGAGGAGCTGGTCGCGCGCGCCGCGGTCGCCATCGACAACGCCCGCCGCTACACCCGCGAACACGCGATGGCGGCCACCCTCCAGCGCAGCCTGCTGCCCCAGGGCCTGCCCGAACAGGACGCCATGGAGGTGGCCCACCGCTATCTGCCCGCCCGGGCCGGGGTCGGCGGCGACTGGTTCGACGTCATCCCGCTGCCCGGCGCCCGGGTCGCGCTCGTCGTCGGCGATGTCGTCGGCCACGGACTGCACGCCGCCGCCACCATGGGCCGGCTGCGCACCGCCGTGCACAACTTCTCCGCGCTCGACCTGCCGCCCGATGAACTCCTGGCCCATCTCGACGAGCTGGTCAGCCGGTTCGACCAGGACCAGGCCGCCGCGGGCACCGACGCCCCGGGGATCAGCGGTGCCAGCTGTCTGTACGCCATCTACGACCCGGTCTCCGGCCGCTGCACGATGGCGGGCGCCGGCCACCCGGGCCCGGCGGTGGTCCTTCCCGACTCCACCGTGACCTTCCCCGACGTCCCGCTCGGCCCGCCGCTGGGCCTGGGCGGCGAGCCCATCGAGACCGTCGATCTCGAACTGCCCGAGGGCAGCCGGCTGGCGCTGTTCACCGACGGGCTGATCCGGGACCGCGGCCGGGACTTCGACGAGGGACTCGGCGTGCTGCGCACCACCCTCGCCGGACTGCCCGAGCGCACTCCGGAGGAGACCTGCCAGGCCGTCTTCGACACCATGGCCTCCTCCCACCCCGGCGACGACATCGCCCTCCTGGTGGCCCGCACCCATCTGCTGGACCCCGGGCACGTCGCCGAATGGGAGCTGCCCTCCGACCCCGCCGCGGTGGCCCGCATCCGCAACGAGGCCGCCGAGCAACTGAGCGCATGGGATCTCGAGGAGGTCGGCTTCACCACCGAACTCATCCTCAGCGAGCTGATGACCAACGCCATCCGCTACGGATGCCGCCCCAGCCGGGTCCGGTTGCTGCGCGCCCGCACCCTCATCTGCGAGGTGGCGGACGGCTCCAGCACCTCGCCGCATCTGCGCCGCGCCGCCACCACCGACGAAGGCGGCCGAGGGCTCTTCCTCGTGGCCCAGTACGCCCAGCGCTGGGGGACCCGCTACACCCCCAACGGCAAGATCATCTGGGCCGAGCAGCCGCTGACCGCCCCGGTGGCACCGCTGGGCGAGCGCACCGGCGACGACCTCCTCGACCAGTGGGCCGACCTCCCCGGCTGACCCCGATTGGCGCCGAAGCCCCGTCAGACGACACCCTCATGGCGTAAAGCGCCGCTCACCACGGGCCGTTGGGCCCGGCGGCGCGATGGGCTATGGAGGAATGCGGCATGCGCAAGAGGCTGCGGGAGCGGCTGCGGTACTGGTTCGACGGGACGATGGACCGTGGCACCCCGGCGCTGATCGGCTGGCTGGGGCTGGCCTCATTGGCGTTGATCACCCTGGTCTCCGGGGCGGCGGTCGCCTTCGCCCACAAGGACACCAAGGAGAACGGCGGCTGGCTGGGCATCGTCTGGATGAGCCTGCTGCGCACCCTCGACCCGGGCACGATGGGCGGGGACAGCGGCCGGCCGCTGTTCCTCGTCCTCATGCTCACGGTGACCATCGGCGGCATCTTCATCGTCAGCGCGCTGATCGGTGTGATGACCACCGGCCTGGAGGCCCGGATACAGCAGCTGCGCAAGGGCACCTCACGGCTGATCGAGCATCACCACACCATTGTGCTGGGCTGGTCGGAGCAGGTCTTCACGGTGATAGCGGAGCTGGTGGAGGCCAACCAGAGCGAGCGCCGCTCCTGTGTGGTGATCCTCGCCGACCGGGACAAGGTCGACATGGAGGACGAGATCCGGCGCCGCATCCCGGACACCGGCAAGACCCGGGTGGTCTGCCGCTCCGGCAATCCGCTCCAGCGCGGCGACCTGGAGCTGGTGAGCCCGGACAGCGCCAAGGCCATCATGGTGCTCTCGCCCATCGGGGACGACAGCGACATCGACGTCATCAAGTCGCTGTTGCTGCTGAACAGCCGCGCCTGGACCGGGACCCGGCCCAATGTGGTGGCCGCCGTGCAGAGTTCGGCGAACCTGGCGGCCGCCCGGCTGGCGGCGGGGGACACCGCGCTGGTGATCGACGCCGATGACATCGCGGTCGGGCTGATCGTGCAGTCCCACCGCCAGTCCGGTCTCTCCACCGTCTTCAACGAACTGCTCAGCTTCGTCGGCAACGAGATCTACCCCTGGGACGAGCCCGCGCTGACCGGCACCACCTACGGGGAGTCGCTGAACGCCTTCGAGCTCGGGATGCCCATCGGCGTGCGCCGCGCGGACGGCGAGGCGCTGGTCAACCCGCCCATGGACACCGTCATCGAGCGCGGGGACCAACTGCTGATGGTCGCGGAGGACGATCTGCTCATCAAGGCCGCGGCCACCCGGCCCCGCGTCCTGCGCCCGGCGATGGCCGTGGCCGAGTTCCAGCCGCCGATGCCGGACCGGACGCTGCTCATCGGCTGGAACTCCCGCGCGGAGAAGATCATCGCGCAGCTCGACCTCCTGGTGAAACCCGGGTCGGTGGTGGACATCGCGGCCGCGCGCCCGCCCCGGGAGGAGGCCAACCGGGAGCTGAAGAACCTCACGGTCGGCTTCAAGTACTGCGAACCCACCCGCCGTCCGTCGCTGGAGGCGCTCGGGCTGGACGGCTACCGCCACATCGTGGTGCTGACGGACGACGGGATTGACCCCGGACGCGCCGACGACCGCACCCTGGTCACCCTGCTCCACCTGCGCGACATCGAGATCCAGCTGGGCGATCCGTACTCCATCGTCACCGAGATGCACGACGACGCCAACCGCGAGGTCGCGCAGGTCACCAAGGCCGACGACTTCATCGTCTCCACCAAGGTGATCAGCCTGCTGCTGACCCAGCTCACCGAGAACCGCCATCTGTACGCGGTCTTCGCCGACCTCTTCGACCCGGAGGGCTCCGAGATCTACCTCAAACCGGCGCCCAGCTATCTGATACCCGGCGCGGAGGCCAACTTCGCCACCGTCATCGAGGCCGCCCGCCAGCGCGGTGAGACGGCCATCGGCTACCGGCTGGCCCGGCACAGCGACGAGCCACCGCTCTACGGAGTCCACCTCAACCCGTCCAAGACCGCGCCACTGACCCTGGAGGAGGGCGATACGGTCGTGGTCCTGGCCGAGGACTGAACGCGGGCGCGGGGCGTCAGCCGAGCCCGCGATGGGCACCCGGGGTGTGGCCGAAGGCCCGGCGGAAGACATCGATGAAGGCGCTGCTGGACGCCCAGCCGCAGCGGTGGGCCACGGCCGTGACCGGGACGCCCTCGGCCAGCAACCGCAGGGCGTGGTGCAGCCGCAGCTGGGTGCGCCACTGCGGAAAGGTCATCCCCAGCTCCGCCCCGCACAGCCGGGTCAGGGTGCGCTCGCCGACCCCGACCGCGGCGCCCAGCTGGCGCAGCGTCCGGTCGTCCGCCGGGTCGCCGTGGAGGAGGGCGCACACCGCCGCCAGGCGCGGATCCCTGGCGGCGGGCACATGCACCGGCTGCTCATCACAGCGGCGGAGCTGATCGAGCAGTACGGCCCGCAGCCGGCGCCGTTCGGCGCCGAGGTCCGCAGGCCGCGCGGTGTACTCGATGATCAGCTCGCGCAGCAGCGGGCCGACGCCCAGGACCGCGGGCTGCTCCAGCCGCAGCGGGTTGTCCGCCACCGGCAGCCCCACCAGATGGAGGTCGGTGGCGCCGTACGCGCGATGCTCATGGACGGTCCCGGCCGGGATCCACAGCGCCCGGTTGGCGGGCGCGATCCAGCTGCCCGCGTCGGTGGTGACCGCCAGCACCCCGCGCCCGGCGTAGACGATCTGGTGCTCGTCATGCCGGTGGGCGTCGATGCCACCACCGGCGGGCAGCGGACGCTGGCCCGTCGTCGCCCGGGGAGTGTGGCGGATTCTCTCCATCGCGACCTCATGGTATCGGCCACCGGAGCGGCTGGCCGGGGCGTGGCTTCCGCCCCGGCCGTCAGCGGACGGCCAGCGCGCCGTCCACGTTCATGATGGTGCCGGTGGTCCACCCGGCCCGGGAGGAGGCGAGGAAGGCCGCCGCGGCGGCCACCTCGTGGGGTTCGCCGGCCCGGCCCAGCGGATGGCCGTCCGGGGTGGGCCCGGCTCCGTACCGCTCCCCGGCGCTCAGCGCGACGAGGCGGTCCCGTTCACACGCCGGGGCGGGTACGGCGCCGGGGGCGATGCCGCCCACCCGGACCCCGGAGGGGCCCAGCTCATTGGCGAGCGCCCGGGTCATCGCGTTGATGGCGCCATGGGTGGCGGAGTAGGCCGCGGACGGGCGGTCGGCGGACCCGGACGCCGTGTGGGCCCAGTAGCTGCTGATGTTGATGATGCTGCCGCGCCCCTCGATGAGCGCGGGCAGCAGCGCCTGGGCGAGGAGGAAGGGCACCCGGACATTGTGGTGCAGCATGGCGTCGAAGGAGTCGGCCGAGGTCTGGGCGAGCGGGCTGAAATGCGCCGTGCCCGCGTTGTTGACCAGGGTGTCCACCCGCCCGGTGAGCGCGAGCACCGCCCGCGCGGCGGCGGTGGCGGCGCCGGGGTCGGCCAGGTCCGCGCGGAGTCCGCGTACGGTGGTGCCGTGTCCGGCCAGGGTGTGGCGGGCCCGCTCCAGCTTGTCCCCGTCATGGGCGAGCAGCACCAAGTCGGCGCCCTCCACCGCGAAGGCGTCCGCGATGGCGTAGCCGAGGCCCTCGCTGGCTCCTGTGATCACCGCGGTGGTGCCGGCGAGGTGGCTCATGCACGGGCTCCCTTCGAGGTGTCGGTCCTGTAGCGGCGGCCTCCCTGAGCGGACAGATCTTGTCCGATTGGATCTTCAGCGTATGTATCCGGACAGATTCTGTCCATTTGATCGTCCGTCGGGTCGCCGTACGACCGGCTCCGATGACACTTCCGTACCGCACACTGGGGTGTCATGGAGTTGCAGATCACCGCCACGTCGCCCGAGCATCCGGCGTCCCTGCTCGATCTGCCGTGGAACATCCCGCTGGCGGAGTGGCCGGAGGAGCATCTGGTCGCGCTGCCCCGGGGCATCTCCCGCCATGTCGTGCGGTTCGCGCAGGCGGGCGGCGAGATCGTGGCGGTCAAGGAGGTCGGCGAGTGGGCGGCGGTGCGGGAGTACGGGCTGCTGCGCGATCTGGACCGGCTCGCGGTCCCCGCGGTGGACGCGCTCGCGGTGGTGACCGGGCGCACCGACGAGCACGGCGAACCGCTGGAACCGGCGCTGATCACCCGCCATCTGGTGGGGTCGCAGCCGTACCGGTCGATGTTCCAGACGACCATGCGGCCCAGCACCATCAGGCGGCTGCTCGACGCGCTCGCCGTGCTGCTGGTGCGGTTGCATCTGGCCGGATTCGCCTGGGGTGACTGCTCGCTGTCCAACACCCTCTTCCGGCGCGACGCGGGCGCGTACGCCGCCTATCTGGTGGACGCCGAGACCGGGCAGATCCAGCCGACGCTCACCAGCGGACAGCGGGAGTACGACGTCGAGGTGGCGCGGGTGAACATCGCGGGCGAGCTGATGGACCTGGAGGCGAGCGGCTCGCTGCACCCCTCGGTCGACCCGGTGCTCTTCGGCCAGGCCATCGTCGAGCGCTACTGCGACCTGTGGCATGAGCTGACCCGGCAGTCGGTCTATCCGCTCGCCCAGCGCCACGCCATCGACCAGCGCGTGCGGCGCCTGAACGACCTCGGGTTCGACGTGGCGGAGATGCAGATCGAGCGCTCACCCGACGGCGACACCGTCACCTTCGTGCCCAAGGTCGTGGACGCGGGCCACCACCAGCGGCAGTTGCTGCGGCTGACCGGGCTCGACGCGGAGGAGAACCAGGCCCGCAGCCTCCTGAACGACCTGGAGACGTGGATGGCCACCCAGGACGACTACGCGCCCGGCGATCCGCTCGGCGCCCGCCCGGAGGTGCTCGCCCACCGGTGGGTCCGCGATGTCTTCCGGCCCACCGTGCGGACCGTCCCCAAGGAGCTGCGCGGTGCCACCGACACCGCGCAGATCTACTACGAACTTCTGGAACACCGCTGGCTGTTGTCCGAGCGGACCGGCCGGGACGTGGGTCTGGACGCCACCGTGGAGGACTACATACGGACCGTCCTGGCGGACCGGCCCCACGGCTGACGCCCGCGCCCCCGGACTGGTGAGCCGGGTCGTCGCCGCCGACTCGCCCGCCGCGGCCCGGCCGAATGGCCCGCCCATCGCGGCCGCCCCGGGCCGGGGCGGGCGATCCCGCGGCGGCTGGCCGCGGCCATGGCTCGAAGCGCAGCAGGGCCCCGGTCAGATGGTTGCGCAGCTCCGTCTCCGGCTCTATGTGGCGGATCTCGCCCCCGTCGTCAATGACGGTTTCGGCCAGCGCATCGATGATGTCGGGGACCTCGCGCAGCGGATCGCCACACAGCGGACAGCTCTCGCCCGAGCGCGCGAGGAGCCCGTCCCGGTCGCAGACGACCCCGGGGGCGGCCGCCTCCTCGTCCGCCGCCAGTGTGCCGACCGCGGCCAGCGACGCCGCCCACAGCGTCTCGTCCAGCCCCACGGCGCTCGGCGGCCGCCCGGCCGCGTGGGCCTCCAGGATGTCGTCCACGAGCTGCCGTTGTTCCTGGTGGGCGTGGTCGGAGACGATCTTCTGCACCCGGTTCCTGATGTCCGCGGGGGTCGCGGTCTCACGGTCGACGGTGAAGTCGCCGATCAGCCGCTCCCGCAGGTCATGGGGGAGGAACTGAAGGAAGTTCGGCACCTCGTAGGAGTGCCCGCCGACCACGAGCACATCGAAGGCCCGCCTCCCGAACAGCTGCTTGAGCTCGCCGACGAGCTTCCGGAAGTGGCGTTTGCTCAGCTCATCGGCCTTGTTGCGGACCCTGTCCTCGGCGAGCCCCGCGGCGTAGTCGGGCTTGCGCAGCGTACGGTCCCGGATTTCCTCCAGCTCCCGGGCCTGGTCGAGGTAGTGCTCCCAGATCTGGCCGGTCCCCCGGTCCACGATGACGGCGCAGGCACGGTCGTACTCGTCCAGCACGGCCAGCATGGGGCGGACGTACGGATCGGAGTCCACCACGATGCGCTCGCGGGTGGGGCGTGGCAGCCACACCTCCTCGTACACGTCCTTGCCGCTACAGGCGAAGACGGCGACGGCGCCGGGCCGGTGCGGCTCGAAGGCCAGCGACTTCTCCAGCTTCACGACGTCCTCGCGGAGCGAGAGCCGCGCGGCATGATCGAGCGAGCTGTCCAGTGAGAGCGGCCGGATGCCGTCCAGCAGACTGGCCACCCGGGTCATGAATGTGCTGCGACCGGGCTGCTCGGGCGGTACGGGGACGTAGAGGGACACACATGGGAGACCGTTCCCGCTCAACCGCAGGACCCGGTCGACCTGCTCTTGTGTGATCATGGCCGCTCCTCGCCGTGACGGTGAGCCTCACTGCGCCTCATTCCAGGTAACGCGGTGGTCGCGGGAGAGGCAAACGCAACGCGGGGATCGACAGCAGAGCCCGGCCAGGAGCGGGGTCGCGCCGCCGCGGCACCTACGAGCGCGGGTTACGCGAACCACCCACGGCGATACCGCCCCGTGCGTCGTCGGGGCGGTCACCCCGTGACCCTGGCCGGGCGGGTGTTCAGGACTTCTTGGTCAGCACGTCCCGGATCGACGCGATCACCTGCGGCGCCTGGTCGTTGAGGTAGAAGTGGCCGCCGGGGTAGACCTGGAGGTCGAAGCCACCGGTGGTGTGCTCGCCCCAGGCGCGGGCCTCCTCCACGCTCGCCTTGGGGTCGTCGTCCCCCACGTGCGCGTGGATGGGCGTCGCCAGCCGCGGGCCGGGGGTGTAGCGATAGGTCTCGGCCGCCTTGTAGTCGCTGCGGATCGCGGGCAGCACCATCCGGAGGATCTCGTCGTCGCCGAGGAGCGAGGTGTCGGTGCCGCTCAGGCTCTTCATCTCGGCGATCAGCCCGTCGTCGTCGCGGAGGTGGACGGACTCGTCACGGTGGCAGGACGGGGCGCGCCGCCCCGAGGCGAACAGCGCCACCGGCGTCACACCCTTCTGCTCCAGGCGCAGGGCGACCTCGAAGCTCAGCGTGGCGCCCATGCTGTGGCCGAAAAGCGCCACCGGCTTGTCCGTATAGGGCAGCAGCTCGGGCACCAGCGCGTCGGCCAGTTCGGCGATGTTGTCTATGCACTTCTCGTTGCGCCGGTCCTGGCGCCCCGGGTACTGCACGGCGAGCACATCGACCGCGGGCGAGAGGGCCTTGGAGACGGGGAAGTAGTAGGAGGCGGACCCGCCGGCGTGGGGCAGGCAGACGAGTCGCGTCGCCGCTGCCGGCGCGGGGTGGAACTGCCTGATCCACAGGCTTGTGCCGGTGGGGTTTGCGGTCACGTGATGTCCTTTCGTCCGCTCGCTCTGCGGCGGCTGTCGGGTGGCTGTCACGCGCGTGCCTCGGGTCGCGCGCAGACCAGTAGACCACCCTGCCGTTCCCATCCGATCTGCGGCCACCCCTATTTCGGCCGGGAGTCCCCTAGTATTTCCCTCGTGTCGGTCATGTGCGGGAGGCGGTGAGTCCGCCCCGTTCGGCCGTCCGCAGCGCCAGGGCCGCCAGCGCCTCGGGAGCCCCGGCCTGACCACGGATTCCGGGGAAGGCGTTGATGTCCACGATCAGCGGCGCGCCGCCCCCCGAGTCGATCAGATCCACGCCGTAGACGTCCAGCGAGAACACCGGGCCGACCCGGAGCACCGGATCCAGCCAGCCCGGTGGCAGCGCGTCCAGGGCCAGCGGCAGATTCGGACCGCGGCCACCGGCCGCCAGCTCCGACCGGCGGAGCGCGGCGAACACCCGGCCCGCGACCACCCACAGCTTGTGGTCCCAGCCGTCGTTCGGGACGAAGTCCTGCACCACCACGGGCTCATCCGCCCAGTCCGCGGTCAGGGCACGCAGACGCGCCGCGTCGTCCACGCGGGCCACCAGGTCGTGGCGGCGGCTGTGCCGGCTCTTGACGACGACGGGACGGCGGGGCGGCTCCGCCGCCAGTCCGGCGAGCGAGGCCACGGTACGGGTGGGGGCGAACGGCAGACCGGCGCGGAGCGCCCGTTCGGCCATCGCCGTCCGGTCCTGGCACCGCGCGGTGGCGGCGGCGGAGTTCACCACCGGGGCGCCACGCCGCTCCAGGGACCGGGCGAGCGCCAGCGCGGGCGGGGTCCGGGCCTTCAGCAGATAGACGTCGGCGAGCTCACCGGGGGAGGCCGGGTCGTCGCCGCCGCGCGGGTCGAGGGCCACGACCTCATGGCGAGGGGAGAGCAAGGCCGCGGCGTCGGCGAGGAGTTGATGGCCGGGGTCGGCGGTGATCAGGCCGATCCTCATCGGCCGCCGCTCACCGTGGCGGTCATCCGGCTCGTGGCCGTGGCCGGCTCCGGAGCGCGCACCGGCGGCTCGGCTCCCGTGAGGGCGCCGACGAGCGCGGGCCCGGACCGGCCACCGCCCCCGCGCGCCAACTCCAGTACCGCGCGCCCCACCCGGGCCGCCGCGTCCGGCACCTCCTTGAAGCTGGGGAAGTCGTTCACATCGACGACCACCGGCCCGTCCGGACCCAGCAGCACATCCACCCCGTACAGGTCGAGGCCGTAGACCGCGCCCACCTCGGCGGCGATGGCCGCCACTTCGGCGGACAGCGGTACCCGCCGACCGCGTGCGCCCCCGTCGGGGCCGAGCGGTGACCCCCGCTCGGTGGCGTACAACTCCCCGCCCACGCAGTACACCTTGAGGTCGATGCCCGAATTCGGCACGTACGGCTGGGCGATGAGCATGCCCTCCGCCGCCAGCTCGGAGCGCAGCGCCCGCAGCCGGTCCGGGGTCGGCACCAGCCGTACGGCCCGCCCCGAGCTGCCGTCCGCGGGCTTGACCACCAGTGGGAACTCGGCCTCCGGTATCTCCTCCAGCGCCTCGGGCCGGGCCGCCGCGTAGGTGGGCGGCATCGGCAGGCCGCGGCTGCGCCCGATGGCGGCCGCCAGGGCCTTGTCCCGTACGCCGCGGATGGAGCGGGCGTCGTTGACGGTGGTCAGCCCCACGGCGGCCGCGGCCTCCAGCAGCGTCAGCCCGGGACCACCGGACACGGTCTTGAGCACCCAGGCGTCATGGCTGCCCGCCCGCACCGCGTCGGTCATCCGCATCAGGGAACGACCCGGCCGGACCACATCCACCTGGTGGCCCCAGGCGGAGAGCTGACGGATCACCTCACGCGGCATGCCGTCATGGCGATAGCGCTCCTCCACCAGAAAGCAGAGTCTCATCGGCCTTCTTCCTCGTCACCGGACAGGTCCCCGGGCCGCTGCCGAGAGTGTCCGGCGCGCCATGGCTCCTCAGGATGTCATCCGCCGTTCTTTTACGATCTCCTGGGCCAACCCATGGCCGTCAGTGGCCTGTTCATCGGCCCACTATGGGACCTGTTTATCGCGCTAAGTTTGCTTTACTCTGCTGAACATGACGCTGACGCGCAGGGAGCGGGAAATACTCGCGCTGCTGCGGCGGGACCCGCTGGCCGGCGCCCAGTCCATCGCCGACGCCCTCGGGACCACGCGGGCCGCGGTCAATGTTCATCTGTCCAACCTGGGCAAGAAGGGCGCCATCCTGGGGCGCGGCTACATCCTGCGCCAGGAGCACGCGGTGGTGGTCATCGGCGGGGCCAATGTGGACATCAAGGTGCGCAGCCTCGCCCCCGTGGCGTACCGCACCAGCAACCCGGGGCGGTCCCACACCAGCCCCGGCGGGGTGGCCCGGAACATCGCCGAGAACCTCGCCCGGCTGGGCACCCCCACCCATCTCATCGCCGCCGTGGGGCAGGACGCGGCGGGGGAGCGGCTGCTGAGCGACACCCAGGCCGCCGGGGTGCGCATCGAGCATGTGCACCGCGGCCCGCATCCCACCGGCACCTATACGGCGGTGCTGGACGCCGACGGCGATCTGGTCGTGGCCATCGCCGACATGGCCGCCACCGACGCGCTGGCCCCCGAGCACCTCCACACCGCGCGGGAACTCATCGGCAACGCCGGTCTGCTGGTGATGGACGGAAACCTCTCCACGCGGGTGCTCTCCTATGTCCTGGACATCGCCTCCGCCACCGGTGTCCAGACGCTGATCGACCCGGTGAGCGTCCCCAAGGCGGCGCTGCTGGCCCCGCTGTTCGCCGCCGGGCGGCCGGTCTTCGCCGTCACGCCGAACGTGGCGGAGCTGGGCGCGCTCGCCGGGCGGGACCTCGCAGGGGCCACGGACGCGGACGACCCGGAGCTGCTCCGGGCCGTGGCCGTCCTCCATGAGCGCGGGGCGCGGCATGTGTGGGTGCGGCTCGGGGCGCGCGGCTCCCTGCTGAGCACCCTCGACGAGGGCCGGGTGCCGCTGGCGGCGCCACCGGCCGAGGTGCGGGACGTCACCGGGGCCGGTGACGCGATGCTCGGCGCGTTCGCCCACGCGCTGCTCGGTGGCGCCGACCCGGTGGACGCCGCCCGCTACGGCCACGCCGCCGCCGCGCTGACCGTGGCCACCCCCGCCACCGTACGACCCGACCTGACCCCGCGTCTGATCGAGGACGCGCTCGACGCCCCGCTGCGGAGGACCACATGACCACGCCCCACCCCCGGCTGACCCTCACCGAGGAGGTCGCGGAGGCCCTGCTCGACGGCCGTCCCGTGGTCGCGCTGGAGTCCACGATCATCAGCCACGGCATGCCGTACCCGCAGAACGTCGAGATGGCCACCGAGGTCGAGGAGATCATCCGCGCCGAGGGCGCGGTCCCCGCCACCATCGCCGTCCTCCACGGCAGGCCGCGCGCCGGTCTGGAGCGTGCCGACCTCGAACTGCTCGCCACCAGCCCCGAGGTGGGCAAGGTCAGCGTGCGCGACCTCGCCCATGTCATCGCGCGCGGCGGCCATGGCGCGACCACCGTGGCGTCCACCATGCGGCTCGCCGCGCTCGCCGGGATCCGGGTCTTCGTCACCGGCGGCATCGGCGGAGTGCACCGGGGAGCGGAGCGGTCCTTCGACATCAGCGCCGATCTCACCGAGCTCGCCACCACCCCGGTGGCCGTCATCAGCGCCGGGGTCAAGAGCATCCTGGACATCGGACTGACCCTGGAGAAGCTGGAGACCCTGGGCGTTCCGGTGCTCACCTACGGCACCGACGACTTCCCCGCCTTCTACTCCCGGGTGAGCGGCTTCCGCTCCCCGCTGCGCGTCGACTCGCCCGAGGAGATCGCCGCCACCATGCGCGCCCAGTGGGAGCTGGGCATGACGGCGGGGCTGAGCATCGCCAACCCCGTCCCCGAGGCCGAGGAGATCCCCGCCGAGCGGATGGACGGCATCATCGAGCGGGCTCTCACCGAGATGGCGGACGCGGAGATCGGCGGCAAGGACGCGACCCCCTATCTGCTGGGCCGGATCGTGGAGTTGACCGAGGGGGAGAGCCTGCGGACCAATATCGCCCTGGTCAAGAACAACGCACGGCTCGGGGCGCGGATCGCGATCCACTACGCGGCCGGGGCGAAGACCGGGGCGTGACGCGCCGATGGAGCGTCGATGGCGCGTCGACATCGAGGGTCCGATAATCGATTGCCGTCGGAGGGGCCAGGTGCTGGGGTGGGCGCATGGACCGTGATGTGGTGCGTGAGCTGTACGACCGGGAGATGAGACGGGGTGCGCGGGCCGACGGCCCCGGCGTCCGGGTCGAGCGGGCGGGCGCGGTGGTACGGCAGACCGGCGGCCGTGACGACTGGAACGGCGTCCTGTGGTCGGACCTGGACGACGCCACCGCCGATGCGGCGATCGCCGAGCAGATACGGCACTTCGGGGGCGCGGACCGCGCGTTCGAGTGGAAGCTGTACGCGCACGACCGCCCCGGCGACCTCGGTGAACGACTCCGGGCCGCCGGATTCGTCCCCGAGCCCGAGGAGACGCTGATGGTCGCCCACGTGGCGGAGCTGGACACCGCCGTCGAACCGCCCCAGGGCGTCCGGCTGCTCCCGGTGACCGACGCGGCCGGTGTGGAACGGGTGGTGGAGGTCCATGAGCGGGCGTTCGGCGACGACGGCGCCGCGCTCCGGCACCGGCTCCTCGCCCAGCTCGCCGAGGACCCGGACACGGTCGTCGCGGTGGTGGCCATGGACGGCGACCGGCCGGTCAGCGCGGCACGGATGGAGCTGCCGCCGGGGGCGCCGTTCGCCGGGCTCTGGGGCGGGGGCACCGTGCCGGAGTGGCGGGGCCGGGGCGTCTACCGTGCCCTGGTCGCGTTCCGGGCGCGGATCGCCGCCGACCGCGGCTGTCGCTATCTCCAGGTGGACGCGTCCGGCATGAGCCGCCCGATCCTGCGCCGGCTCGGCTTCGTGCCGCTGACCACCACCACGCCGTATGTGTACCGGGCCTGACGACAGCCGGGGGCGGACGCGGCCGGGGCCTTGTCGGGGGGATGTTCTACGGTCTGGCCATGACGACCTCCGATGATGTCCGTGCCATCGCCCTGTCGCTGCCGGAGACCACAGAGAAGATCGCCTGGTCGATGCCCACCTTCAGGGTCGCCGGGAAGATGTTCGCCACCTTGCCCGAGGACGAGACCTCGATGGCGGTCAGATGTCCCAAGGTGGAGCGGGAGGAGCTGGTGCTGGCGGAGCCGGAGAAGTTCTGGGTCGCCGCCCATGAGGCGAGTTCGGCCTGGGTGCGGGTGCGGCTCGACGCGCTGGACGACCTCGATGAGCTGCGGGACATCCTGCTGGACTCCTGGCGGCAGGCCGCACCGGCCGCATTGCTCGAATGATCACACCACGCGGCCGTGACTGCTCGAAATGCGATGTTACGGGCGTTCGACTGGATAACCGACACGGGTGAAAGTACGGACTTTTCCCGGTAATCGGAGTGCCGTCTTCCGCTGTGCGGGGTTCCCTGGAGGGGGATCAGCGAGGGAGGCCGCATGGTGCACGGCGGCAGGACGAACCGCCCCGCGGTGTGCGGCGGCCCGTACGCGGCCGCCGTCCTTCTGCTGCTGGCGGCCACGCTGCTGCACGCCGTGCTGGCCCTGGGGGTCGTCCGGGCCTCGCCGTCCACCGGGCCGGAGCGGTGCGCGGCCGGGAAGGCCGGGGCGGCCGGGGCGGCCGGAGCGCCGAACCGGGCCCCGGCACCGACCCCGACCCCGTCCGCTCCCGGTGACGCGGGGGCTCCCGCCCCGGCCCGTGCCCTCGGCGCGTCCGCCCCCGCGGGGGCTCCCGCTCCCGTCACCCCTGTTCCGGTGGCGCCGGAGGCCGAGGACGAGCGCTCCGCCTCCTCGGCGTCGGCCGTGTACTCCGCCCGGGACGGTGCCGGGCATCCGGCCCGGCACGCCGGGCGGGTGGCTCACGGCGCCTCGTTCGGCGCCCATCGCTCCCTCTCGACGTCCCTCGGCCCCCTCGTGCTCGGCGCGGTCCGCGGTCGCCCCGGCGCCCCGGCGCCGGGCGTCGGCGCGTTCGGCGCCGGAGGCGACGTCCCGGCCGGCCGGCTCGCCTCGCGGACCGTCGTTCTGCGCTGCTGACCGGGCCCGGCCGTCCGTCATCCCGTTTCCGCGTGCCCGCGGATCCCGGATGCGGTCCGGCCTGCCCGCCCAGCCGTAGGACGTCCGAGACCGCAGGAGTACCCGCATGCCCATCGATGTCTATGCCGCCATGCGCGCGATGCTGCGCGCGGAAGCCACCCGGCGCCCCGTCACCCCGCGGACCGAAACCGCCGATCCGTCGCCGCCCGCGGTGGATCCGGCCGCTCCCGGGCCGGGCGACCCCACCGTTCGGGGCGCGTCCGCCGAGGAGGCCGTTCCGGCTCCGCCGACCGTTCCGGCTCCCTCCGGCGCGCCGCGCCCCATCCGCCGGGCCCGCACGTTCCGGTATCTGTTGCCCTGCCGTGCCGCGCTGCGCGCCGTACGCCACGCCGTGTCGTCCTGCTTCGCCGGGCGCACGTCACGACAGGGCCGGTGAGACAGGGCCGTTGGCAGGGCCGGTGACACGAGGCCGGTGACGCGAGGCCGGTGACACACGGCCGTCGACCGGCCGCCGAAGGAGTGGAGCCGGAAGCACGGGTCCCGGGAGGTCACACCGGCCCGTCGTTCCGTCCGCCCTCCGGCGAATCCCCGCTCGAGAGCAACCGCTCGCGCTGCGCCACGGCCCAGGCGTAGCCGGGATTCAGCGCCACCGCGCGCTCCAGGTCCGCCAGCGCCGCCGCGCGTCTGCCCAGGGCCTCGTTGGCCATCGCGCGGCTCCCCAGGGCCCAGGCGTAGCCGGGGTCGAGGGCCAGCGCCCGGTCGTACTCCGCGATGGCCTCCTCGTAGTGGCCCGCGAAGCGGTGGACATCGCCACGTTCGCCGAGCGTTCCCGGGATGCCCGGCTCCAGCGCCTCCACCCGGTCCAGGTCCGCCAGCGCGCCCGCGGTGTCCCCCAGGGTGCTGCGGACCCGGGCCCGCCGGAGCAGTGCCCAGGTGTAGTCGCCGTGCAGTTCGATGGCCCGGTCCAGGTCCGCCAGGGCCTCCTGGATCCGGCCGAGCGCCATCTTGGTCTGGCCGCGGCTGCCCAGGGCCACATGGTCCGCCGGATCGGCCTCGATCACCGGGTCGAGCCGGGCCAGCGCCTCCTCGTACCGGCCCGCCCGGCGGCAGGTCTCCCCGCGCTCCCGCTGCACCCAGGTCGAGCCCGGCTCCAGCGCGTCCACCCGGTCCAGCGCGTCCATCGCCGCGGTGAACTCCCCGGTCGCCCGGTGGACCACGGCACGCCCGAAGTGCGCGCGCACATTCCCGGGGTCCAGCTCGATCGCCCGGTGGAAGTCCCCAAGCGCCCCGTCGAACTCCTCGACCGAACGGCGGTGCCAGCCCCGTACGACGAGGGCCGCGACCCGGGCGGCGGCGTCCAGCCCACCCCGGGCCAGCAGCAGCCCCAACGCGTCGATACCGCGCCGCCGTTCGTCCGCCAGCGCCTCCACCAGGTGTCGGCCCCAGGCGCGCACCGCGTCCGAGTCTGCGTCCTCGCCCGCCTCGACCAGGGCGGTGGCCCAGCGCCGGGCCACCGCGGGGCCCGCGTCACAGGCGCCGATCCCGTCCCGCAGCGCTCCGGGCAGCGCCGCCGACGGCCGTGCGCACAGCAGGTGGTACCACTCCTCGAGGCGCGGTCCGCTCCAGGCGTCCAGCCGCCATCCATCGTGCGGATCGAGCCCTCCGGCGGCCGCCTCCCGCCATCCGGCGAAGGTCTCCGCCAGCCGGGTGTGCGCCGCGCCCCACCGCTGCGGTGAGGTGGTGCGTTGCAGCCGCAGCATGGGGGCGCGCACCACATCGTGGTAGCGGGCCGCGCCGTCGCGGTCGCCGATGAACGGCAGCGACCGCAGCCAGCCGAACAGCCCGGCCGCGTCGTCGTCCACCGCCGCCTTGAAGACGTCCTCGTTGAGCCGCCGGGGCAGCGCCCCCGCCAGGGCCGCGGAGCGGCGCACCGGATCGCGCTCCCACTTCAGGAACCGGTCGACGGCGGTGGCGCTGGGGTCGCCCGGATCGCCACCGGTCCCGGGGTTCTCGGCGAGGGTGGACACCAGGACCGGCAGCCGGCCGGAGAGCCGCAGCACCTCCCGCACCACCGACTCATCGGTGATCCCCTTGGCGGTGAGCAGCTGCCGGGCCTCCGCGTCGGTGAACGGCTCCAGCGGCAGCTCCGCGACCACATCGGCCAGATCGCCCCAGCAGCCGGGGTCCAGCCGGGTCTGCCCGGCCAGCACCAGCACGGTGTTGGCGGGGAGGACGCCGAGGTGTTCGCTGGTGAGCAGGGTGCGCAGCCAGGGGTCGAGCAGCGGCCCGAGGCGCTCGTAGGTGTCGAAGAGCAGCACCAGCCACGGCACCGCCGCGGCCGCCTCCGACAACTCCCTGACCAGCAGCGGCGACAGCGTCTCCACCGGGTCCAGCACCAGCTGGACGTCCTTGTGGTCGCGGAAGCGTGAGCTGAGCGCCGCCCGCAGCCGGTCGGTGCTCTCGGCCAGCGGCACCGGATCGACGGCGCCCGCCAGCGCCCCGACGCCCGGCACCAGGCCGAGCCCCGCGAGACCCGCCCGCGCGGCGGCCATACTGCCGGTACTCGGCCCCTGCCGCCCGCCCTCCACCGGTGCCGACTCGGCCTCGTGGCGGCGCTGCCGATAGGTGGCGAGCCTACGGTCGAAGGCCGTTAACTCCCGCCCCTGACGGGCGAATTGCTCACTGATCGCGGCCATCGCCTCCGGTACGGAGCTCGCCGTCTCGTCGATGCGGGCGGTGAGCGCGCCGTACTCCTGGCGGGCGGTCTGCTCCAGCCGGCTCACCAGCCAGGTCTTGCCCACGCCCGCGTGGCCCCGCACATGGAAGACGAAACGATGCCGCGCGTCCTCCGGCGGCAGCCCGAAATTGTCCCGGAACGCGTCCAGTTCCCGGCGCCGGCCCACGAATCCGGCGTTCCTGCGCCGCTGGATCAGCTCCTGCATCGACGGCCGTGCCCGCCCCATCGGCCTCTCCTCCCCTCGGCATCCAGTCTGCCAGCACGATCGGCGGACCGACTTATTGCGTACGATGCGCAGGTGCCCAGCTACCGCATCAGAACCGCGACCCCCGACGACCTCGACGCCGCCCGCGGCGTGATGCTCGACACCGTCTACCGTGACTTCGGAACCGGCTATGTGCCGCGCTGGCACGCCGACATCATCGATCCCGCCGCCGCGTATCTGGACGGCGCGCGCCACACCCTGCTGGTCGCGGTGGACGACGCCGACGGGGCGGTCGTGGCGACCGCCGCGCTCGACTCCCGGGGTCCGGCCCATCCGCCCAACCCGCGGTGGCTGGCCGCCCGTTATCCGTCGGGCGAGACCGCCCAGCTGCGCCGGGTCTATGTGCGCCCCGAGCACCGGCGCCACGGGTTGGCCAGGCGGCTGGTCGGTGCGCTGCTGGAGTTCGCCGGGGCGGACGGCGGCTATCGCGCGGTCTATCTGCACACCGATCCGGCGGTGCCGGGCGCCGAGCCGTTCTGGCGGTCCCTGGCGAAGGTCGTCTGCGACGAGCGGGAGGTGCCCGGGGGCGGTCAGGGCATCGTCCACTTCGAGGTGCCCATGCCCCCCGGGACGCCCTGAGTCTTATGGAAATGATTATCATGTAACTTCAGTGTTCCGCCGTACCCGCGCAGCCCCTGGAGAACCACGCCCATGCACTCTGTCCGCCGCCGGTGGGCCGCCGCGCTGCTGCTCCTCCCGCTGCTCGCCGGGTGTTTCGCGGCCCGTGACGGTTCGCCGTACGACGCCGGGGCCGGGGCGGGCGGCGGGCGCCTCCGTGTCGCGATGGCCTTCCCGCCCGCCGAGCGCTTCTCCCCGTACGGCGCCGACGCCACCCTGCTCAGCAGGCTCGGCGTCACCGAGGGGCTGACCCGGCTGGACGGCAACGGGGGTGCGGTGCCCGCCCTCGCCGAGTCCTGGACCCGGGAGAGCGGCCGGAGTTGGGTGTTCACCCTGCGCGAGGCGCGGTTCCAGGACGGCACCGAGGTCACCCCGGCGGCGGTGGCGGACGCCCTCACCCACGCCACCCGTGCCGATCCGCCGCCCGCCGCGCTCACCGGGGTCGCGCTCACCGCGGAGGCGGTGGGGGAGCGGCGGGTCCGGGTCACCGCCGGGACCGCCGACCCCGCCCTGCCGCTGCGGCTGTCGAGCCCGAGCCTGGCCGTCCTCTCGCCCAAGGCGTACCGGACGAAGGCCGGTACGCGGCGAGGGGAGACGGCGACGGTCGACCCGGTCGGCACCGCCACCGGCCCCTTCACCCTGACCAGGGCGACCGGCACCACCCGTGCCACCCTCCACCGCTTCGACGACTACTGGGGCGGCCTCGCCCACGCCTCCGGCCTCGACGTCCGCTTCATCGCCGACGGCACGGCCCGTACCAACGCGCTGCGCAGCGGGGAGGTGGACATGGCCGAGGCGGTCCCGGTCTCCCAGGCGGCCACCCTCGACAAGGCCACGCTGCGCGAGGTGCCCACCGCCCGCACCACCGCCCTCTTCCTCAACACCCGCTCCGGTCCCTTCGCCGATCCCGCCGTCCGTGCCGCCGCCCGCGAGACCGTCGGCGGCTCCGCCCTCGCCGAGGACGTGTACGAGGGGCATGCCGACACCGGCCGCGGGCTGTTCGGCCCGGCCCTCACCTGGGCCGCGGGTGAGCGTCCCCGGCCGTCCGGCCGCCCCGCCGCCGCGCGGGTCCGGAACGCCTCGATCACCCTCGCCACCTATGACAACCGGCCCGAGCTCCCCGAGGTCGCGCAGGTGCTGCAACAGCGGCTGCGCAAGGCCGGGTTCGGTGTGAAGCTGGAGGTGCGGGAGTACTCCCGGCTCGAAAGCGACGCCCTGGCCGGGAAGTTCGACGCCGTGGTGGCCGCCCGCAACACCATGCTCGACACGGGCGACCCGGTGTCCTATCTCGCGGACGACTTCACGTGTGACGGCGGCTACAACCTGGCGCGGGTGTGCGACGAGGCCGTGGACCGCGCGGTCGCCGAGGCCGCGTCCCGCCCCGACGACGCGGCGCGCCACCGCGCCGCCCTGGCCGCGCAGACCGCCGTGCTGCGCACGGACGGGGTGGTCCCGCTGGTCCACCAGCGGATCCTCCACGGCGTGGGCGCCTCGGTGCGCGGTGTGATCCTCGACCCGTACGAGCGCACGTTCGTCGGCACGGGTACGCGGCGTTGAACGGCGCACGGACGCGGTCCACCGGGCGGAACGCGGTGCCGCTGAGCACTGGCCGCTCCACTGGTCCGAGCACCGCACGGGCCACCGGGCTGGTCGCGCTCTGGCGCGTCGCGCTCGCGGGGGCGTTGCTGTGTGGCATCGGTCTGCTGCCCTGGCTGTCCCGTACCGACCCCGCCCGAACCGTCCTCAAGGCGCGCGCGGCCGACCGCGACCCCAGCCCCGAGCTCCTGGACTCCCTGCGCTCCCAACTCGGCCTCGACGCCGGGCCGTTGCGGCTGCTCGGCGGGTGGCTCGCCGGGCTGCCCCACGGCGACGCGGGCGCGTCCTGGATCTCGGGGACGGCCGTGGCCCCCTCGGTGGCCGTGGCGCTCGGCGTGTCGCTGCTGCTCATGGGCGGGGCGCTGGTGGTCGCGGCGGCCACCGCGGGCGCGGTGTGCGGGCGCACGCTGTGGCTCGGGCCGCGGCGGCGAGCCGCCCGGCGCGGGGCCGGTGCGGGGAGCGGTGGCGCGCTGCTCGCCGCGCTGCCGGAGTTCCTGCTGGCGTCCGTGCTGGCCGCGGTGGTCGCGGTGCGGCTCGGCTGGCTGCCCGCGGTCGGCTGGTACGGGCCGCGGTGGATGGTGCTGCCCTCGCTCGCCCTCGGCCTGCCCGCGGGCGCCCTGCTGGGCCGGGTCCTGGACGACGCGCTGCCCGGAGCGTTCGCGGAACCCTGGGCGCGGGCCGCCGCCGCGCGCGGGCTGCCCGCCCGGCGGATCGCCCGCCAGGCGCTGCGGCGCGCCGTGCCCGGAGTGCTGCCGAACATCGGGCTGTTCGTGGTCGGGCTCACCGGGGGCGCGGTCGCCGTCGAGCAGGTCTTCGACATCCCCGGGCTCGGCCGGCTCTCCTTGCAGGCGGCCATCGCCCAGGACCTGCCGATGCTCCAGGCGTGCGCACTGGCCCTGATCCTGCTCGCGGCCGTCGCCGGAGGTCTCGCCCGGCTCGCGGCCCGGCTGTCGCTCGGGCCCGCGCTGCGCGACGGGGCGCTGCCCTCGCTCGACCGGCCCACGGCCCCGACCGCCCGCGCGATTCCGCTGCTCTACGGCGCGCTCCTGCTCGCCGTCGTGGTGCTCGGCGCCCTCCGGGACCCGCTGCTGGTGGACACCGCCGCCCGGCTCACCGCCCCGTCCCCGGCGCATCCGTTCGGCACCGACGCGCTGGGCCGCGATCTGCTGGCCCGGGTGGGACACGGCGCGCTGTCCACGCTCGCGCTCGCGGTGGCGGTGAGCGCCGCCGCGCTGGTGGCGGGGGTGCTGCTCGGGCTGGTGCCCCGGCTGTCCGGCGGACTCGCCGAGACGGTGAACGCGGTGCCGCCCGTGCTCGCCGGGCTGCTGGTCGCCGGGGCGGCGGGCCGCGGCCCGTACACCCCCGCGCTCGCCGTGGCCGCCGTCGCCTGGGCACCGCTGGCCACCCACACCTCGGCCCTGCTGCGGCAGCAGCTCGCCGCCACCCACCTCGCCGCCACCCGCGCGCTGGGCGCATCCCGCCGCCATCTGCTGCGCCGCCACATCCTGCCCGCGGTCCTGCCCCCGGTCGTCCGCCACGCGCTGCTGCGCCTGCCGTCCGTGGCACTCGCCCTGGCCGCGCTGGGCTTCCTCGGCCTGGGTGCCCAGCCGCCGTCCCCGGAGTGGGGCCGGCTGCTGGCCGAGAACCACCCCTACGCCGAGCGCGCCCCGTGGGCGGTCCTCGCCCCCGCCGCCGCGCTGGCGCTCCTGGGGCTCCTGGCGGTGACGGCGTCCGGCGGGGTGCGGTGGCCCCGGCGGCGCCCGCGCATTGACGACCGCCAGGGGCGCGTCGGAGACTGACGGTCCGCCCCAGTGAACCGAAGTTCATTCCGCGAACACGCCCTTGGGGCGAGGGACCGCAAAGGACATCCGATATGACCCTCCACCGCGATCTGTTGATCGATGGCAAGGACACCCCGGCCGTCTCCGGGCGCACCGCCGAGGACCTCAACCCCTACACCGGGGAGGTATTCGCCACCGTCGCGGCCGCCGGGGCCGAGGATGTGGCACGTGCGGTGGCCGCCGCCGACGCCGCCTTCCCGGCCTGGGCGGAGCTGGCCCCGTTCGAGCGCCGTACGATCTTCCTGACCGCGGCGGACCTGCTGGAGTCGCGCGCCGCCCGGGCCGCCGAGATCATGGCCCAGGAGACCGGAGGCACCGCACCCTGGGCGCACTTCAACGTGGGCCTGGCCGCGAACATCCTCCGCGAGGCCGCCGCCGCGATCACCGCCCCGCGCGGTGAGGTGCTCAGCGCCCAGGAGGCGGGCGCGCTCGGTCTCGCCGTCCGCGAACCGGCCGGTGTCGTCGCCGCCTTCGCCCCCTGGAACGCGCCGGTCATCCTCGGTGTCCGCTCCGTCGCGGCGCCCCTGGCGGCGGGCAATACGGTGGTGCTGAAGCCCAGCGAGGACGCCCCGCTCGCCTGCGGGCTCTTCGTCGCCGATGTGCTGCGCGACGCCGGACTGCCCGACGGGGTGCTCAACGTGGTCACCAACGCCCGTGAGGACGCCGCCGAGGTGGCCGAGGCGCTCATCGCCGATCCGCGCGTACGGATCGTCAACTTCACCGGGTCCACCGGCGTCGGCAGGACCATCGGCTCACTCGCCGCGCGGCACCTCAAGCCGGCCGTGCTGGAACTGGGCGGCAAGAACGCCATCATCGTCCTGGACGACGCCGACGTGGACCACGCGGTGAACGCCGCCACCTTCGGCGTGTTCATGAACTCCGGCCAGATCTGCATGTCGGGCGACCGGATACTCGTCCATGAAAGCCTCGCCGAGGAGTTCACCGCGAAGTTCTCCGCCAAGGTCGCCGCCCTGCCGTGCGGCGACCCCGCCCAACCGACCACCGTGGTCGGCCCGCTGATCACAGCCGGCTCGGCGCGCCGGGTGGCGGCCCTGGTGAAGGACGCGGTGGACAAGGGCGCCACGGTGCTGACCGGCGGTGGCGAACCGGACGGCGCGGTCCACCCGGCGACGGTGCTGACCGATGTCACCCCGGACATGGACATCCACCACGCCGAGGCGTTCGGGCCGGTCTGCGTGGTGGCCACCTTCGCCGACGACGATCGGGCCGTGGCCCTGGCCAACTCCACCGACCACGGCCTGACCTGCGGCATCATCACCGAGAACGGGACCCATGGGCTCAAGGTCGCCCGCCGTGTCCGGACCGGCATCGTGCACATCAACGACCAGTCGGTGGCGGACGAACCGCAGGCCCCGTTCGGTGGCGTCAAGCACTCGGGGTACGGGCGGTTCGGCGGCCGCTGGGGCATCGAGGCGTTCAGCGACACCCGGTGGATCACCCTCGCCACCCAGCACGCCCACTACCCGTTCTAGGGGTGCCGACGGCCTCAGCCGATCCCGGGAATCAGCCGATCCCGGGAATGAGGGGCACGGCCCCGGGGCGGCGCGCCGCCAGCCGCAGCGCCCTGACCGTGGAGCGCACCACCTGCTCCTTGGTACGGGCGGCGGTGCCACCGCGCAGCACCGTCCCGCGCGGGGAGTCGTCCGACCGCACCAACTGGACCAGCCCGTCCCGGCGGCCCAGGCTCACGCACTGCGCCACGAAGCGGAAGCGCAGCGGCTTCGGCTCGCGTCCCCGCGTCTCGGCGATGATCGAGGAGGCGGCGTGCGAACCGGACGGGAGCGCGGTGGCGCAGGCCATGCGCAGGGCACCGGCGGCCGGGGTGGCCATGGCCGCCGCGTCGCCCACCGCGTAGATCTCCGGATGGGACACCGAGCGCAGGGTGGCGTCGACGCGGACGCGCCCGGCCGGGTCGAGGGCGATTCCGGCGGCCTCGGCCAAGGCGGTGTTCGCGGTCATCGCGGTGGCCCAGACCACCGCGTCGGCGTCGATGTCCTCCGGGCGCGCCACCCGGCGGCCCTCCTCGATCCGGACACCGAGCCCGGTGAGCGTCGTACGGACATGGGCGCGGCCCTTCGCGGACAGCCCAGTGCCGACCTCCTCGCCCGTGATCAGCCGGACCTTCCAGGCGCCGTGGGACTCGGCGATCTCGGCCGCGAGCTCGATGCCGGTGAGTCCCCCGCCGACCACCGTCAGCTCACCCGGGCCGTCCAGCAGCCGCTTGTGCAGTTCGGCCGCCGTCTCCGGGGTGTAGGCGCGCTCACCGGGGTCCGCGGTGCGGCTGCCGAGCGCGTACACCAGCCGGTCGTACGGGAGCCGGCGGCCGTCGTCGGTGGTGATCCGCCGGGCGGCCGGATCGATCCCGGTGGCGCGGGCGGCCAGGTGGACGATCCCGGCCCGCCGGGCCAGCGCGTCGAGCGGATGTGTGATGTCGGGCCGTCCGACGGCGCGCTCGTGCAGCCGCACCCGCTCGGTGAAGGCGGGGCTCGGATCGACCAGGGTGACGCGGGTGTGCGGGGCCAGCCGCAGGGCGGCCATCAGCCCCGCATAGCCCGCGCCGAGCACTAGGACCTGCTGCTTCTCCATATGGGCGGCCTCCTTGCCGGTCGGTGTTCACGAGGAGGACGACACGGCGGCCCGAGATGTGACGGTGATGCCGGTCACAGGTTCGGCAGGTCGAGGTGGCGGAGCTTGTCGGGGTTGACGACCGCGTCGATCTCGGTGATCCGGCCCTGGTGCACCGAGAACGCGAAGACCACGGCCTGCCCGCCCACGCTGTCGACCATGACCAGCCCCGGGGCGCCGTTGACGTCGCGGTGGTGCACCAGCATCGTGGCCGGGTCGAAGCCCCGGGCCAGCCGCTGGGCGAAGCGGGCCACCTTCTCGTTCCCCAGTACCGGGAGCCGGGCCGCCGCCACCTTGCCGCCACCGTCCGAACGCCAGACGACCTCCGGGTCCAGGATCTCCAGCAGCCCGTCCATGTCACCGCCCATGACCGCCCGGAGGAACGCGTCCACGGCCCGCCGGTGCTCCCCGCGGTCCACCGAGCGCCGCGGCGCCTCCGCCCGGACCCGCTTGCGGGCCCGGGAGGCCAGCTGCCGTACGGACTCCGGGCTCCGGCCCACCACCTCGGCGATCTCCGGGAACGGCACCGAGAAGACATCGTGCAGGATGAAGGCGGTCCGCTCCGCCGGGGTCAGCCGCTCCAGCACGGTGAGCAGCGCCAGACCCACCGACTCGTCCAGCGTCACCCGGTCCTCCGGACCGCCGGCCGCCACCACTGGCTCGGGCAGCCAGGGGCCGACGTAACGCTCGCGCCGCGCCCGCGCCGACCCCAGCAGGTCGTAGCAGATGCGGCTGATGACGGTGGTCAGATACGCGCGGGGGTCGGCGGCCTCGTCCGCGGGCAGCGCCTGCCAGCGCAGCCAGGTCTCCTGCACCGCGTCATCGGCGTCGGCCACCGAGCCGGTGATGCGATACGCGACGGCCCACAGCCGGTCGCGCTGCTGTTCGAAGGCGGTCAGCTCTGCCATGTCCCGATCCTCTCCTCGACCCGAGAACCCTCGACCCGAGAACCCTCGGCCCGAGAAGGAGGACGGGACAGCGGCCCGAAGTGTGACACCAGCCTCCCGCTGCGCGGCCCGGCCCCGGGCCGACGGGTTGGCGCGGGGGCCACGGCAGGCGTAAGCAGTAGATGTGCACACGCGGCAAGGTCCCTCGGATCCGCGCCGGCCAAGGTGGCGGACCCGTGTCTTGGTCGTGATCCCCCTGCTGGTCATCGGGTTGATCACGGTGGGCGATGTGCTGGCCCCGGCAAGTGTCCGGCTCAGCCCGCTGCTGATCGCCGCCCCCGCCATGACCGCCTCGTTCGCCGGTCCCGTGCTCACCGCGTGCGTCGGGCTGCTGGCCGTCGTCGCGCAGATCGCGGCGAACGCCTCGGAGGGGTTCCTCGGCAGTACCGGCCGGCTGACCGAGGTGATCACCCTCGCCCTGGTCTCGGCGATGATCGTGCTGTTCCGCGCGGTCCTCGACCGGCATATGCGCGAGCTGAACCGGGTGCGGGCGGTGGCCGACGTGGCGCAGCGGGTGCTGCTGCGCCCGCTGCCCGTCAGGGTCGGCCCGCTGCTGATCGCCTCGGTCTACCTCGCGGCCGAACCGGGGGCGGAGATCGGTGGCGATCTGTACGCGGCCGCGCGCACCTCCCACGCCACCCGGCTGATCATCGGCGATGTCCGGGGCAGCGGCCTGACCGCCGTCGCGGACGCCTCCCTGGTGCTCGGCGCCTTCCGCGCGATCGCCCACTGGCCGGTACCGCTGACCGATCTGGCGTCCCACCTGGACACCGCGCTGTCCGCGGAGCGGACCGAACCCCGCGACAAGGCGCCCGGGGCGGGGGAGTCGTTCGTCACCGCCGCCGTGCTGGAGATCCCCGACGACCTGCCGGTGGTCCGCCTCGTCAACTGCGGACATCCGCCGCCGCTCCTGCTGTGCGACTCCGGTGTCAAGGCGCTGGAGGGCCAGGCGCCCGCACTGCCGCTGGGCCTCGGCCACCTGGCGGCCGGCCACTACCACACCGAGGACTTCCCGTTCCAGGAGGGCGATCAGTTGCTGCTCTACACCGACGGGGTCGTCGAGGCGCGGAACAGCGAGGGCAGCTTCTTCCCGCTCGCTGAGCGGCTCCCCGGAGCGGACGGCGGCGGCCCCCAGTACCTCGTCGACCGGCTGCACCGCGATCTGCTCAGCCACACGGGCGGCCACCAGGGCGATGACGCCGCCCTGGTCGTCCTCGAACGCCACCGGGCGGAGCGCTGACGCACCCGATGGCGCCCGCGAGCCGTGGCCCGGCCGAGGTGCCCGCCCGCGGCACCGCCCAGGAGCGGACATCAGCCTCGATCGCTCGTAAACTGGTCATATGGGCAGCGGGAACGAGGGCCCGAATCAGGGCCCCGAGGACTTCGGGCCGGATCCACTCGGCGACTTCCTCGCACGCTTCCTCGGGACCGGGCCGGCCGGGCAGCGGCCCGATTCACGCCATGTCGACTTCGGCCGGCTGATGAGCGAGAACGCACGCCATCTCGTCTCGGCCGCCGCCTCGTACGCCGCCGAACACGGCAGCACCGACCTCGACACCGAGCATCTGCTGCGGGCCGCGCTCTCCGCCGAGCCCACCCGCACCATGGTCTCGCGCGCGGGAGCCGACCCCGACCGGATCGCCGCGGAGATCGACCGGGAGGCGGGGGGCGGACCGCCGCGCAACTCGGTCGCCGTCACCCCGGCGGTCAAACGGGCGTTGCTCGACGCCCATGAGATAGCCCGCTCGCGCGGCTCCTCGTACATCGGCCCCGAACACGTGCTGATCGCGCTCGCCGCCAACCGCGAGTCCACCGCCGGCCAGATCCTGGGCGCCGCCCGCTTCGAACCCCGGGCCCCCGGCCCGCCGACCGGCGGCCTCACCCCGAGCGCCCCCAAGGTCGATCAGAGGCCCGTCATGGACCAGCGGAAGACCCCGAACCTCGACCGGTTCGGGCGCGACCTGACCGAACTGGCCCGCGAGGGGCGGATCGACCCGGTGATCGGCCGCGACGAGGAGATCGAGCAGAGCATCGAGGTGCTCGCCCGGCGCGGCAAGAACAACCCCGTCCTCATCGGCGAGGCCGGAGTCGGCAAGACGGCCGTCGTGGAAGGGCTCGCCCAGCGGATCACCGACGCCGATGTGCCGGACATCCTGCTCGGCCGCCGGGTCGTCCAACTCGACATCGCGAGCGTCGTGGCCGGCACCCGCTTCCGCGGTGACTTCGAGCAGCGCGTGACCAGCATCGTCGACGAGATCCGCACCAACTCCGACGAATTGATCATCTTCATCGACGAGCTGCACACGGTGGTCGGCGCCGGCGGCGGTGGCTCCGAGGGCGGCCAGATGGACGCCAGCAACCTCCTCAAGCCCGCGCTGGCCCGTGGCGAACTGCACGTGATGGGCGCGACCACGCTCCGGGAGTACCGCCAGTACATCGAGAAGGACGCCGCGCTCGCCCGCCGCTTCCAGCCCATCATGGTCCCCGAGCCCACCTCCGCGGACGCCGTCGCCATCCTGCACGGCCTCCGCGACCGCTACGAGGCCCACCACCAGGTCCGCTACACCGACGAGGCGCTGCTCGCCGCCGTCGAGCTCTCCGACCGCTATCTGACCGACCGTTTCCTGCCCGACAAGGCCATCGACCTCATGGACCAGGCGGGGGCCCGGGTACGGCTGCGCTCCAGCGCCCGCGGCACCGATCTGCGCGCCCTGGAGCGGGAGGTCGAGCAGCTCACCCGGGACAAGGACCAGGCCGTGGCGTCCGAGAGCTATGAACGCGCCACCTCCCTGCGGGACCGGATCGCCGAGCTGAACAACCGGATCGCGCAGGCATCCGAAACCCAGTACCACGGCGGGCGCGTCGCCGAGGTCACCGTCGAGGACATCGCCGAGATCGTCTCCCGGCAGACCGGAATCCCCGTCTCCAGCCTCACCCAGGAGGAGCGCGAACGGCTGCTGAGCCTGGAGGAGCACCTCCACCGCCGGGTCGTCGGGCAGGAGGAGGCCGTGTCCGCCGTGGCCGACGCGGTCCTGCGCGCCCGCGCCGGACTCGCCGACCCCAACCGCCCCAGCGGCAGCTTCCTCTTCCTCGGCCCCACCGGCGTCGGCAAGACCGAACTCGCCCGCGCACTGGCCGAGGCGCTCTTCGGCAGCGAGGACCGCATGGTCCGCCTCGACATGAGCGAGTACCAGGAGAAGCACACCGTCAGCCGGCTGGTCGGCGCGCCACCCGGATACGTCGGGCACGAGGAGGCCGGACAGCTCACCGAGGCGGTGCGCCGCCAGCCCTACTCGCTGCTGCTCATGGACGAGGTGGAGAAGGCCCACCCCGATGTCTTCAACATCCTGCTCCAGGTGCTCGAGGACGGCAGGCTGACGGACGCCCAGGGCCGCACCATCGACTTCAAGAACACCGTCATCGTGATGACCAGCAACCTCGGCTCGGAGGCCATCACCGGACGCGGTGGCCCCCTGGGCTTCGGCGGCGGCGGTGGCGAGGAGGCCGACGACGCGGCGCGCCGGGAGCGGGTGCTGCGCCCGCTGCGGGAGCACTTCAGGCCGGAGTTCCTCAACCGCATCGACGAGATCATCATCTTCCGCCGGCTCGCCGACGACCAGCTGCGGCAGATCGCCGATGTGCTGCTGGAGGAGACCCGGCGCCGGCTGCACGCGCAGGACGTCGGCGTGGAGTTCACCCTGGCCGCCGTCGACTGGCTGGCCACCCACGGCCACCAGCCGGAGTACGGTGCCCGGCCGCTGCGCCGCACCATCCAGCGCGAGGTCGACAACCCGCTCTCCCGGATGCTGCTCGGCGGCGAGCTGCCCGCGCACAGCCGGGTGCGGGTCGATGTGCACGACGACCGGCTGGCCTTCCACACACAGGACGCCGCCGAGCCGATGGGTCAGCTCGGTCCGCCGGGTCACACGGAGCGGCCGGGCGGGACGGAGCAGCCGGGCGGGACGGAGCAGCCGGGTGGAACGGAGCGACCGGAGCGGTAGCGCCACCGGGGCGAGCCCGGTCAACGCCCCATGGACAGGCCGTCCTTCTTGCCGCCCCGGCTGAGCACCGCCTCCTGGATGGTGCTCAGGGCACTGGTGTAAGCCGGGTTCCCGGGGCTCTTCTCCAGGGCCCGGGGAAGGTTCACCAAGGTGATCGGGTCGTTGTCCACGGCGTGCGGGATGTACTCCGCCTTCTTCACCTGCCACGCCCTGCCCGGGGCGGAGGGCGGGGTGAAGGTGAAGCGCGCCGCCGAGCCCATCTGGCCGCGCTTGTCGGGCATGACCCCGGCGATCTGGTCGCCCATGCCGTAGACCACCCAGGTGCCGTTGACCTTCTCGTACGCCTGGGGGATATGGGCGTGGGTGCCGATGATCAGGTCGATGTCGCGGCGGCCGCCGTCCTTGGCGGCGGTGAGCTTCTTGGCGAGCGAGAGCTGGAGCTTGTCCGGCGCCTGCTGCCACTCGGTGCCCCAGTGCACGCTGACGACGACCACATCGGCCCCGGCGCGCCGCGCGGCCCGCGCGTCCTTGATGATCCGCGCCGGATTGATGAGGTTGACCAGCCACGGTTTGCCCTTGGGGACCGGGATGCCGTTGGTGCCGTAGGCGTAGGCGAGATGGGCCACCTTGGCGCCACCGGCCTCCATGATCGTGGGGCGGACGCTCTCGGCGGCGGAACGGGCCGATCCGGCGTGCTTGAGCCCGGCCTTGTCCATGGCGTCGAGGGTGCGGACCACCCCTTCGGGACCTGCGTCGAGGGTGTGGTTGGAGGCGGTGGAGCACGAGTCGTAGCCGATGTCCTTCACGGCCGAGGCGAGCTGCGGTGGGGTCTTGAAGGTCGGATAGCCGGTGAACGGCCCGTGGGCGGCCCCGTAGACGGTCTCCATATGGCAGATGGCCAGGTCGGCCCGGGCGACGATGGGTGCGGCCGCCCGGATCATGCGCCGGAAGTCATAGCTCTCACCGCCCGAGTCCGCCTTCGCCTGCCGGATGACCGAGGCGTGCACCAGTAGATCGCCGGTGGCCACGAGGGTGAAGTTCTTCATGGACCCGCTTCTGGCCGCCGCCGAGGTCTTCGACGGTTTCTCCTCGGCCTTCGGGGCGGCCGGTGTCCCGCTGCCGCACGCGGTGGCGGCGCCGAGCAGGGCGACGGCGAGAAGCGCCGTCCGATGGCGTGGGTGATGGGACACGGTGCACTCCGCACTGGTCCGGCCATGCCGGACCCTTTTGTTCTGATTGTCGGATTGTCGTATTTATTGCACGACATCAGAGGGGCTTGCGGAGTGGTGGGGAGCTTCACCGGTTCGGCCGATCGGTTGCACCCGATGGGCCCGGTCAACCCCTGTCCGGAGGTCGTCGATGGGACAATGCCCGCCCGTCGCGCGGCGCCGCCGCCGGGACGGTCCCCGGGTGGCCGTTCATCGCGTAACTCCCGTGTAAACAGGGGCCGTTAGCGGTGCGCGCGGGGTGCGGAGCTGACACCATGAAGGTGTCGCTCGCGGCATCCGCGGTGACCTCGGGGGAGGACGCGCCATGCAGATCGGCCGACCCAGCATCACCGCCCGCGGCGCGGCCGCGTTCCGCGCCGCTCACCAGGAGCTGGAGGGCGGCCGGGTGTTCTACGACCCGCTGGCGCTCCGTATCCTCGCCGCCGACGCGGACGACCCCGTCCTCGATGCGGCCTTCCACCCCGAGCGCGAGGGCGTACGGCTGTCCGTGGCGGCCCGTGCGCGGTTCGCCGAGGACGCCGTCGCGGCCGCGGTGGCACGCGGGGTACGGCAGGCGGTGGCGCTCGGGGCGGGGCTGGACACCTTCGGCTGCCGCAATCCGTACGAGGCGGAGGGCCTCCGGGTGTTCGAGGTGGACCATCCCGCCACCCAGGAGTGGAAGCGCGACCGTCTGTCCGCCGCGGAAATCCCCGTACCGCCGTCACTGACCTTCGCGCCGGTGGACTTCGAGCGGCAGGGCCTGGCCGACGGGCTGACCGCGGCGGGCTTCGACCCGGCCCGCCCGGCGTTCTTCCTCTGGCTCGGGGTGGTGCCGTATCTGACCCACACCGCCGTGCTGGACACGCTCGGCTTTGTCGCGGCCCTGCCGGACGGCTCGGGCGTGGTCTTCGACTACGGTGAGCCGCCGGACGCGCTGCCACCGGAGCAACGCGCCGTGCACGAGGCGCGCGCGGCGTGGGCCGCCGAGGCCGGTGAGCCCTTCCTCAGCTTCTTCACCCCCGAAGAGCTCGCGGACGAATTGCGCCGACTGGGCTTCTCCACGACGGAGGACATCCGCTACCGCGACCTCACGGCCCGGTACGAGAGCGGCCCCCGCGGTGCCGCGGACCACGCGGACCTCGGCGCCCATCTGATCCACGCCTGGACGGGGGCTCAGCGCGTGGACCCGGGACTGGGCCCGGACCGCCGGTGAGCGGCGGCCCGGGCCTCGTCAAGGCGTCTGTCAGCGAAGGGAGGTGCGGAGATCGCCGGCAACGGTCACCGGTACGGAGACCCGGCTGCCCCCCAGGTCCACCGTCACCCTCGCCCTGGTCGCGTCCTCGAAGTAGAGGAAGTCGGCGTCGGTACCGCCGAGGACCAGCCCCAGCCGATGGCCCGGCTTGAGCTCGTAGTCGCCCGGCAGGGTCTTCCAGGTGATCCGGTAGGACCGGCCGGGGGCCAGCGGCTCGGGGGTGGTGAGCGAGTGCCGGTTCTGGGCGTCCATCCAGCCCCGGGCGATCACCTCGGAGGATCTGCGCGCCGTCACATTGGCGGTCTGCTGGTAGCAGGCGTCGTCCTGGACGGTGCTCTCCCCGTGGCAGGACTCCTCGTCCAGCCCCCGCAGACCGTCGTGGATCCGGTTCTGGGGTTCGTTGCGGTTCCAGTCGATCCGTTCGTCCTCGCCGTAGTCCACGAGCAGCGCGGTGAGGTTCGATGTCGGCTTGTCGAGCGTGACCCGCAGATCGGCGGTGGGCGTGCCGGAGAGCCGTACCCCGGTGCGCAGTGGCGGGGTGACGAACGCCAGCCGGCCAGGGCGGTTCGCCGAGGGATCGGCGGTGAGATCCGCCTCGCTCAGCTTGGTGTCGGTGAAGGTCCCGGCGCCGCTCGCGGGACTCAGCGCCAGCGAGCCGTCGGGCCCGGGGTGCAGGGGGACCGAGGAGGTGGCCGCGGGCCAGTCGGCCTGGGTCGTCCAGGTGTCCGGGCCGGTCTGTAGATCGACGCGGGGCTCGTCCATGATTCCGTTCTGGATGCCGTACAGCCAGTGGTCGAACCACCGGTGCACGGTGTCGACCCACCGCGCGCGCCGACCGGGCCAGTCGAACGGATCGGTGTGGCCGTAGCGGCCCAGCCACAGTTTGCGTGGCACTCCGCGCTGGGCCAGCGCGTCCCACCAGTTCGCGAGCTGGTTGATCCGGATGTTGTAGTCGTTGATGTCATGCGCGGCGAGGACGCTCGCGCGCACCTTGCTCACCTCGGGTGCGGGCCGCGCGATGTAATTGCGCTCATCCCAGTGGGCGTTGTAGTTGCCGGTGGCGTCGTCCTCACCGGCCTGCAACCGCTCGCGCACCGCCTGGCACTTCTGGGGCGGGTCGGTGTCCAGCGCGGTGGTCAGATACGAGGCGAAACCGTTCCAGTGCTTGGCGCCGTTGGTGCGGGCGAACTCGTACCAAGAGCTGACTCCGGAGATCGGGACGACGGTCTCCAGCCCCTCCACCCCGGTGCCCGCCACTGCGTTGGCCAGCATGCCCTCGTACGAGTGGCCGATCATGCCCACCTTGCCGGTGGACCAGGAGGCTTTCACCTCGCTGCCGTCGGCCGCGTACGCCGTGGCGCGGCCGCCCAGCCAGTCGATCGTGGCCTTGGCGGCGGCCACGTCGGCGGCGCCACCGACCGTCAGACAGCCGTCGGATCCGCCGGTGCCGGTCACATCGACATCGACCACGGCGTAGCCGCGCGGCACGAAGTAATTGTCGTAGAAGAGAGGGAACTTGGCCGGGTTGCCCTGGGCGTCGTAGCTCTTCCGCTCCGACTCGAAGCCACGGCCCACGGTGTCGTTGTACGGGCTGGCCGACATGATGACCGGCACCTCGAGACCCCGCTGGGTCTCCTGGGGCCGGATGATGTCCACCGCGACCCGGTCCTTGTGGCCATCGCCGTCACTGTCGACGGGCGTTTGGACCATCAGATGCTCACGCACGGCGTCCGCGTAGGAGAACACCGGCTGGGTGCGGCCGTCCACCACCTTGGTGGCGGGGGCGGCGGATGTCCGGGCCGAGGCGGGCCCGGCGGGCAGTGCGGCAACGGCTGTGGACATCGTGAGCGCGGCGATCAGGACCCCGCGCCATCGTGAAGTACGCATACGGACCTCCTGGCCACGGCCCCCGGCCCGGGACCGCCGGGCCGGCGGTGGCCGGTCGGCGATCCCGGGGTTCCGGAGCCATGGAGGCTACTCGGCGATTTTCGTGCGCATGGTCCAGCGAAAGATCGCTGTGGTGATGTCAGCGGAATCGTTGACGAGTTCGAAGTGCTCGTATCCATCGCGGTGCTGGATTTTGAGCTTCTTGCTGGTGAGCGTCGACCGCCCGGTTCGGAATGCCCGGGGCAGATCGTCCGGTCCGCCTTCGAGGACGACCTCGATCGGCCTGCCCTCGGACAGATAACTGACGTGTTCGCTCAATATCTCCACCTCCTTATGCGGTCCTCCTCAAGCGGGAACATGCAGTTCCAGTCGGTCATCCGAGGTGAGGATGGCCTGCTGCATGTCCTGAAGGGCCCGGCACGGCTCGAGCCCGAGTTCTTCGTTGAGCGTCTTGCGCGCCGCTTGATACACATGCAAGGCGTCCGCCCGGCGGCCACAGCGGTAGAGCGCCAGCATCAACTGACGGTGCAGTGCCTCCCGCAAGGGATGCTCGGTGGTCAGCTGATACAGATCGCTCACCAGCTCGCGATGGCGGCCGAGCATGAGCCGGGAATCCGTCAGCATCTCGATGCATTCCAGCCGGGCTTCCTTCAGCCATGTCTGAAAGCCTTCGAGGATCGGCCCATGACATACGTCGTCCAGCAATGGATCGCGCCAGAGATCGAGCGCGCTTTCGAAAGTCGCCGTGGCCTGCTGGTAACGCCGCTCCCGCAGATGGTCCCGGCCCTCGCACACCAGCCGTTCGAAGCAGTGGAAGTCGAGACGGTCGTGGCCCAGCCGCAGGACATATCCCGGCGGGCGGGTGATAACGGGGCTTTCGTTCTGGCCGGGCCGGCGCAGGAACTTACGGATCTGGGAGACATACACATGGAGCCCGGCGATCGCCCGGCGCGGCGGATACTCCCCCCAGATCTCCGTGATGAGCTGGTCGATCGGGACCACTTGATCGGCGCGGACGAGGAGGACGGTCAACAGGACCTCGATCTTCCGCGCCCTGATAGTTAATTTCCTCTCCTCTTCCACTACACGGAGAGGTCCCATGATCTCATATCGCACGATGTGCCCCATCCGAGTCGCCGACGAGTGCGGTCATGGGACAGTCGGCGCCTTTGCCGGAATTGCCCGCGGGGTTGTCTGTATGTTCTTTCGATTTCGAGGGCGGTCTGCTTCCGGAGGCGAACGCGTGTGCGGGTCGGGCTCTGGCGATCCATGCGGATCGTCGACCCCTGCCGTCCGGGTGGCGCGCTGGAATTGTCACGTCCCCGGAGTCCGGTGACCCCGAAGGGGATGGGAAGTGGGCACTTGCCGAGCCGCTTGCGTGTGGAAAGTGGTCCGGCCGCTCCGCACTGGACGGGGACGGGCGGGGCCGCCGGATCCACTGACGCACGCCGTTCGCGACTGCCATTACTCACCCCTCTTTTATCGCGGGCCTGCCGAGGAATCAGAGGATGGACGAGATCGACGCCTTCGGCAGGTGCCCCACATCGTAAGCGAGTCCTATGACTACCCACCTCACCTAGAATCCGGATATACGCGCCCTCGAGGCGGCGTCCTCGACGGTGCGGAGCGGGTATTCGCAATACGGTCCGGAAGATCGGAGTCCGGATATCCCGCACTTGAGGTGTTGCAGTCCGCGAAAGAGAATACGCGGATCACATCGGCCGGGACAAGCGCAACTTGCGAGATCATGGGCCCCTTGGCGCCGCTTTGATGAGGAGCGGAAAATTCCGTCTGCGCCGGACCCATGAAGGATTCTCGAATAATCGTCAGGTTTGCCGTCCGCCGCCCGTCGATTCAGGGCTTGTGGGCCACCACGATGGCGCAGCCGGCACTGGGCACGGCGGGCAGCGCCGACTTGGCGGCGTCCAGCACCTCCTGCACGCTGACCCCGTGGCGCGCCTCGAACTCGCGGCGACAGCGCAGGATGCCGTCGATCATGCGGTTGGCGGTGTCCTTGGTGTTCTCGGTGACATCGGTCAGCTCATCGAGCACCAGCCCGGCGTCACCGACCAGCCCGGGCCAGTCCTCCAGCCGGGTCAGCGAGGTGACCACGGCGGGGTCGTCGTCCGGCTGATAACTGCCGTCGCTCGGCGGGGTGACATCCGTGAGCACCACCCGGCCACCGGGCCGCAGTACACGGGCCATCTCCCGGAGCGCCGTCGGACGGTCCATGTGATTGATCGATTCGAATGCGAGTACGGCGTCGAAAGCCGCGTCGTCGAAAGGCATCGCCATGGCGTCGGCGTATTGGAATGCCACCCGGTCGGACAGCTCGGCCAGCCGGGCGGATTCGGCCGCCTGTTTGACCTGGAGCTCGCTGATCGTGACGCCCAGGACATTGGCACCGGTGGCGGACGCCAGCCGCATCGCCGGTTTCCCGATACCGCAGCCGACATCCAGTACCCGGTCTCCCGGCCCCACCCGCAGCCGTTCGATCAGCAGATCCGTGAAGCGATCGGTGGCCTCTTGCACCGAACGGGTATCGGACGGGCCGTCCCAGTAGCCGAAGTGGAAGTTGTCGTCCCACGCCATCTGTAGAAGCGGGCCCAGCGAGCTGTAGTAGTCCGACACCGTGCCGCCTGGCGGCACGGCCGAGGGAGAGGTCATGGCACTCCTCCTGTGCGCTCGAAAGATCGGGTCGGCCCAGGGCACATCAAGGCTCACCCGCTCAAGCGATCGTCCGGGGTTCCGGTAACGCGTCTCTAAAGTCACCGGCCGTGGCCCATTTGGTCTTGCTTTAGAACCGCGCCCCACGATGGGCCACATGCTCGCACCGATCATCAATCCGGAGCGGGAGTGCCGCACATGACCACGAACACACAGCCGTTCGCCGAGCGCCGTATGGGGTGCGATGGATAGCGCCGAGCCCACCCGCACACCTCAGCACGCGGAGCCCATCGCCGTGGTGGGAATGGCCTGCCGCCTGCCCCACGCACCCAGCCCGTCGGCCTTCTGGCGGCTGCTGCGGCAGGGTGGGAACGCCATCACCACCATGCCGGACGACCGCCGCCCGACCGGCGCCTCCGCCACTGATGGCCGATCGGCCCCCGCCTGGTACGGCGGCTTCCTGGACCGCGTCGACACGTTCGACGCCTCCTTCTTCGGCATCTCGCCCCGCGAGGCCACGGCCATGGACCCGCAGCAGCGGCTGATGCTCGAACTCGCCTGGGAGGCGTTCGAGGACGCGGGAATCCGCCCCGGCACGCTGAAGGACACCCCGACCGGTGTGTTCGTCGGCGCCATCTGGGACGAGTACGCCGCCCTGCTGCGCCGGGGCACCGCGGCCACCCGGCACGCCATGACCGGTGTCCACCGCAGCATCATCGCCAACCGGGTCTCCCACGGCTACGGTCTGCGCGGCCCCAGCCTCACCGTCGACACCGCACAGTCCTCCTCGCTGGTGGCCGTGCACACCGCCTGCGAGAGCCTGCGCCGCCAGGAGTGCACCCTGGCCCTGGCCGGCGGCGTCAACCTCATCCTCACCGAGGACAGCATGGCGGCCGCCGCCGCCCAGTTCGGCGGGCTCTCCCCGGACGGGCGCTGCCACACCTTCGACGCCCGCGCCAACGGATTCGTCCGTGGCGAGGGCGGCGCGGCGGTCCTCCTCAAGCCACTCGCCGCGGCCGAACGCGACGGCGACCCGGTGTACTGCGTCATCCACGCGAGCGCCGTCAACAACGACGGCGCCACCGACGGGCTGACGTCCCCCAGCCCGGCGGCCCAGGAGGACGTGGTGCGCACCGCCCACCTGCGGGCCGGAGTCTCACCCGACGCGGTTCAGTACGTCGAGCTGCACGGCACCGGGACCCCCGTCGGCGACCCCGTCGAGGCGGCGGCCCTCGGCGCCGCGCTCGGCACCGTACGGACCGACGGCACACCGCTGCTCGTCGGCTCCGCCAAGACCAACGTGGGCCACCTCGAGGGCGCCGCGGGCATCGTAGGACTGCTCAAGACCGCTCTCGGCATCACCCACCGGCTGCTCCCGGCCAGCCTCCACTTCGCCACCCCGAACCCGCGGATCCCGCTGGCCGAACTCGGACTGCGGGTCCAGGACCGGCTCGGCGAGTGGCCCCGCCCGGACCGGCCGCTGCTCGCCGGGGTCAGCTCCTTCGGCATGGGCGGCACCAACTGCCACCTCGTCCTCGGCGAAGCGCCCGCGCCCGTATCCGCGCCCGCCCCCGCCGACACCCCCGCGCCCCCGGTCGTGGCCTGGCCGGTCTCCGCGAAGACCCCCGCGGCGCTGCGCGCCCAGGCCGGGCGGCTACGGGACCATCTCGCGGACCACGACGGCCTCTCCCCGGCCGCCATCGGACACTCCCTGGCCACCACCCGGACCGCCTTCGCCCACCGCGCCGTGATCCTCGGCGAGGGCGCCGACGAGCTGCTGAGCGGACTGGACGCGCTGGCCAACGGCGCGGAGACCCCAGGAGTGATGCGGGGCAGGGCCACGGACGGCGGCCTCGCCGTGCTCTTCAGCGGCCAGGGCAGCCAGCGCGCGGCCATGGGCCGTGAACTGTACGCCGCCCATCCGGACTTCGCCGCTGCGCTGGACCAGGTGTGCGACTGTCTGGACGGGCAGTTGGCGGAGCCGCTGCGCGACGTGCTGTCCGCCCAGCCCCCGTCCCCCCGAGCGGCGTTGCTCGATCGCACCTCGTACACCCAGCCCGCGCTGTTCGCCATCGAGGTGGCCCTCTACCGGCTGGCCGAGTCCTGGGGGCTCACCCCCGGCCATCTGATGGGCCACTCGGTCGGCGAGATCGCCGCGGCCCATGTGGCCGGTGTGCTCACCCTGCCCGACGCCTGCGCCCTGGTGGCCGCCCGCGGCCGGCTGATGCAGGCCATCACGGCGAAGGGCGCCATGGCCGCGCTCCAGGCCGACCCGGACGAGGCCGCGGGACTGCTGGCCGGGTGGGAGGACCGGCTGGACCTCGCCGCGGTCAACGGGCCCTCGTCCGTGGTGATTTCGGGCGACCACGAGGCCGTCCACGCGACCGCCGCCGCGTGGCGCGAGCGCGGCCGCAAGGCCCGGCTGCTGAAGGTCAGCCACGCCTTCCACTCTCCGCACATGGACACCATGCTCGACGAGCTGCGTGCCGTGGCCTCCGGACTGACCTTCTCCGCACCGGCCATTCCCCTCGTCTCCAATGTGACGGGACGGCTCGCCATCGCCTCGGAGCTCGCCGCACCGGACTACTGGGCCCGGCACGCCCGCCACGCGGTGCGCTTCATGGACGGTGTGCACACCCTCCTGGACGCCGGTGTCACCACCTTCCTCGAACTCGGACCGGACGCCCCGCTCACCGCCATGACCCGCGAGTGCCTCGCCGCCCGGCCCGGACCGGGCCCCGGGCGGCCCCGCCCGGCCGCCGTGGCGGCACTGCGCCGCGACCGGCCCGAGGTACCCACCTTCGCCGCCGCCATGGCCCAGGCGCATGTCCGCGGCGCCGAGGTGGCCTGGGACCGGGTCTGCGGCGGCCACCCCCGGCGGCGGGTCCCGCTGCCGACGTACGCCTTCCAGCGGGACCGCTACTGGCCCGCCACCACACCCGAATCCACCGCGCGGGACACTCACACCCGCGGGACGGACGACTCCCCGGACCAGGCGGCGCCCGCAGAAGAGACGGCCGAGCCCGGCCACGCGGGGCCGGACCGGGACCCGCTGGAGGTCGTACGGACCCAAGTGGCCCTCGTCCTCGGACACTCCGAGCCGGACGCCGTCGATCCCGGCCTCACCTTCAAGGAGCTGGGCTTCGACTCACTCGCGGCGACCGAGCTCAGCGAGCGGCTCGGCGCCGCCACCGGGCTGCCCCTGACCGCCACGCTCACCTTCGACCACCCCACGCCGCTGGCCGTCGCCGACCATCTGCGCGCCCACACCGCCCCCGCCGCCACCCCGCCCGCGCCGACGACTCCCGCAGCGCACGAAGCCGACGAACCGATCGCGGTGGTGGCCATGGGCTGCCGCTTCCCCGGCGGGGTCGACTCGCCCGAGGCGCTGTGGCGGCTGGTGGCCGAGGGCGTCGACGCGATCGGGGAGTTCCCCCGGGACCGCGGCTGGGACCTGGCCGGACTCTTCGACCCCGACCAGGACCGCCCCGGCACCAGCTACGCCCACGAGGGCGGCTTCCTCTACGACGCACCGGAATTCGACGCGGAGTTCTTCGGGATCAGCCCCCGGGAGGCGCTCGCCACCGACCCACAGCAGCGGCTGCTGCTGGAAACCGCGTGGCAGACCTTCGAACGGGCGGGCATCCGCTCAACCGCCCTCCGGTCCAGCCCCACCGGGGTGTTCGTCGGAGTGATGCCCCAGGACTACGGCCCCCGGCTGCACGAGGCGCCCCAGGGGCTCGACGGCCATCTGCTGACCGGCGCCACCCCGAGCGTGGTGTCCGGCCGGGTGGCGTTCACCTTCGGCCTGGAGGGGCCCGCGGTCTCGGTGGACACGGCGTGCTCGTCGTCGCTCGTGGCCATCCATCTCGCGGTACGGGCGCTGCGGCAGGACGAGTGCGCGCTCGCCCTGGCCGGAGGGGTCACGGTGATGGCCGCACCCGGCATGTTCACCGGCTTCTCCCGCCAGCGCGGCCTGGCCCCCGACGGGCGGTGCAAGCCGTTCGCGGCCGCCGCCGACGGCACCGGATGGGGCGAGGGGGTCGGCCTGCTGCTCCTGGAGCGGCTGTCCGACGCCCGGCGGAACGACCATCGGGTGCTCGCGGTGATCCGGGGCTCGGCCGTCAACCAGGACGGCGCCTCCAACGGCCTGACCGCGCCCAACGGCCCCTCCCAGCAGCGGGTGATCCGCCAGGCCCTCGCCGACGCCCGGCTGTCCCCGTCCGAGGTGGACGCCATCGAGGCCCATGGCACCGGCACCACGCTGGGCGACCCGATCGAGGCGCAGGCGCTGCTGGCCACGTACGGGCGGGAACGGCCGGAAGAGCGGCCCCTGTGGCTGGGCTCGCTGAAGTCCAACATCGGCCACCCCCAGGCAGCGGCCGGTGTGGCGGGCGTCATCAAGATGGTGATGGCCATGCGGCACGGAGTGCTGCCCGCCACCTTGCACATCGACGCGCCCAGCCCCCACGTCAACTGGGACAGCGGCGCGGTGCGGCTGCTGACCGAGCCGGTGGAGTGGCCGCGCGACGAACGCCCCCGCCGCGCGGGCGTGTCCTCCTTCGGCATCAGCGGCACCAACGCGCATCTGATCGTGGAACAGGCCCCCGAACCGGAGCCGGCCCCCAGCGGCACGCGTACGGACGAGGACGACCGCCCGGTGCCCTGGGTGTTGTCCGCCCGCAGCGCCGAGGCCCTGCGGGGACAGGCCCGGGAGCTGGCCGCCCACACGGCCGCGGACAACACGCTGTCACCCCGGGACGTGGGCTGGTCGCTGATCACCACCCGGACGGCGTTCGACCACCGTGCGGTGGTGGTCGGCGCGGACGGTGCCGAACTCCGCACCGCCCTCGAGGCGTTGGCGGCCGACGAGACGCATCCGGGCGTCGCGGGCCCCGGCGTCACCCGCTCCGGCGCGTCAGTTGACGCGGGCCCGGTGCTGGTGTTCCCCGGGCAGGGCTCGCAGTGGATCGGGATGGGCGCCGGACTGCTCGACGCCTCACCGGTGTTCGCCGCCCGGGTGGCGGAGTGCGAACGAGCGCTCGCGCCCCACGTCGACTGGTCGCTCACCGATGTCCTGCGAGGTGCCGAAGGCGCCGCCGAGCTGAGCCGGGTGGATGTGGTGCAGCCGGTGCTCTGGGCGGCGATGGTGTCCGTGGCCGCCGTATGGGCCGAGTACGGTGTGCGCCCCGCCGCCGTGGTGGGCCACAGCCAGGGCGAGATCGCGGCGGCCGTGGTGGCGGGAGCGCTGTCCCTGGAGGACGCTGCGAAGATCGTGGCGCTGCGCAGCCGGGCCCTGCGGCGACTCGCCGGGGGCGGGGCCATGGCCTCGCTGGCACTGGGCCACGAGCGGGCCGAGGAGCTGCTGACCGCGCTGGGCGACCGGGTCGCCGCGGTCGTGGTGGCGGTCGTGAACGGGCCCGAGTCCACCGTCGTCTCCGGGCCGCCGGAGCAGGTGGCCACCGTGGTGGCCGCGTGTCAGGACGCGGGCGAGCGGGCGCGGATGATCGAGGTGGACTACGCCTCGCACAGCCCCCAGGTCGATGAGATCACCGATGAACTCACCGATCTCTTCGGGGGAGTTGAGCCGGTCGAGACCCCCGGAACCTCCGGGGTGGTGTTCTACTCCACCGTGACCGGCGGCCGGACCGGTGTATCCGTCCTGGACACGGACTACTGGGTGCGGAATCTGCGGGAGCGGGTGCGGTTCGCCGATGCCGTCGAGGCACTGCTGGCGGCTGGACATCGGGTGTTCATCGAGGCCAGCACCCATCCCGTCCTCACCATGGCGATGCGGGAGAGCTTTGAGCACGCCGAGATCGGCGCCGCCGCGGTGCCCACCCTGCGGCGCGACCACGGGGACCTGGCCCAGCTGACGAAGTCGGTCGCGCAGGCGTTCATCGCCGGGGCCGAAGTGGACTGGTCGGCCGCCTTCCCGGCCGACCCCACACCCCGTACGGTCGAACTGCCCACGTACGCCTTCCAGCGCCGGCGCTACTGGCTGGACGCCCCCGGCGGGCCCGGCGGGGACCCCGCCGCCCTCGGCCTGGTCGCCGCGGACCACCCGCTGCTGCGCGCCGCGGTGCGGCTCGCCGACGGCAGTGGCCAGGTGCTGACCGGACGGCTCTCCCCGCAGACGCACGGCTGGCTCGCCGCCCATGTGGTGGCGGACGTGGCCCTGGTGCCCGGAGCCGCACTGGTGGAGTGGGCGCTCCGGGCGGCCGACGAGGCCGGCCGCGGTGTGGTGGAGGAGCTCGCGCTGCGGCTGCCGCTGGTGATGCCCGCGACGGGCGGCCGGTGTGTCCAGGTGGTGGTGGGCCCGTCCGCCGACGACGGACGGGCCGACATCGCGATCTACTCCCTCCCCGACGACGGCCTGCGCACGGTTGGCGGCACCGACTGGACGTGCCATGCCGTGGGCGTCCTCGGCCCCGCCGTACCGGAAAGCCCGTCGGGGGAGCTGTCCGGGACCTGGCCCCCACCGGGAGCGCGGCCGGTGGACACCGACGGGTTCTACGAACGGATCGCCACATCCGGATACGCCTACGGCGCCGCGTTCCAGGGGCTGCGCGCGGTGTGGCGGGACGGCGCGGATCTGCTCGCCGATGTGGAGCTGCCCGAGGCCGCGGGAGAGCCCGCCGGCTTCGGAATTCACCCCGCCCTGCTGGACGCGGTGCTGCACCCGACGCTGCTGATGGACGGGGTGGAACGGATGGACGGGACTCGGGGGGAGGAGGGCGACGGCCGGATGTGGCTGCCGTTCACCATCAGCGGTGTGTCCCTGTGGGCGGCCGAGGCCACCGCCGTACGCGTCCGACTCATCCCCCGTCCGCGGGCCCCCGAGCCCGACGGCGAGCCCGGGCGCGAGCGTGAACTGCGGGTCGTCGTCGCGGATGCCGTGGGCGCCCCGGTGCTGACGATCGACGCGCTGGTGCTGCGCCCCGCCGACGCCGACCAGCTGCGCTCCCTGAACACCGGCCGGGGGGCGACCGAAAGTGCCGGTGGCGGAAGCGTACGGCGGCGCGCCGCCGCTGCCGCCCCCGGAGCGTCGTCCGTCGACTGGGCCGCCCGGCTGGCCCGGCTGTCGGCCGTGGAGCGCTATCGCACCCTCCTCGGCCTGGTGCGCGACCACGCCGCCACCGTGCTGGGGCACACCGATGCCGAGGCGGTGCACCCCGACGCCAGCTTCAAGGAGCTGGGCTTCGAGTCCCTGACCGCCGTCGAACTGCGCGATCGCCTCGCGGCCGCTACTGGTCTGCGGCTGCCCGCGGCCCTGATCTTCAGATATCCGACCCCGGAAGGCATCGCCCACCACCTTGTGCGACGGCTGACCTCCGACGGCACCGACGCCACCCCCACCGCGATCGTCCCTCCGAGCACGAGCACGCAGTTGCCACGGCAGCCGACGGATGAGATGAGCGCGGCCCAGAGGCTGGAGTCCGCCTCCGCGGATCAGGTCCTTGAGTTTATTGACAACGAGCTTGGTGTGTCCTGAATGTGCCGGGCGCGACGATCGCTGAAGGCCGGGTGACCCTCATGGCGAACGAAGAGAAGCTGGTCGAGTACCTCAAGCGCGTTTCCGCCGATCTGCACGACACGCGTCTGCGGTTGCGCGAGGTGGAGGAGCGTCACCACGAGCCGGTGGCCGTGGTCGGCATGGCCTGCCGCTTCCCCGGCGGGGTCACCTCCCCGGAGGAGCTGTGGGAACTGCTCGTCTCGGGCGTCGACGCGATCGGGGACTTCCCGACGGACCGCGGCTGGGACCTGGAGAACCTCTACCACCCCGATCCGGAGCACTACGGCACCAGCTGTGTCCGCCAGGGCGGATTCGTCGAGGCGGACCGCTTCGACGCGGCGTTCTTCGGCATCAGCCCCAGGGAAGCGCTCGCCATGGACCCGCAGCAGCGGCTGGTGCTGGAGATGGCCTGGGAGTCCCTGGAGCGTGCCGGTATCGATCCGGTGTCGCTGAAGGGGACCCGCACGGGCGTCTACGCCGGTGTGTCCAGCCAGGACTATCTTTCCCGCGCCCCGCGCATCCCCGAGGGATTCGAGGGTTACGCCACCACGGGCGGACTCACCAGTGTGATCTCGGGCCGGGTGGCCTACACCTTCGGTCTGGAGGGGCCGGCGGTGACCGTGGACACCGCCTGCTCGGCCTCGCTCGTGGCCATGCATCTGGCGGTGCAGGCACTGCGGCAGGGCGAGTGCACCCTGGCCCTGGCGGGCGGTGTCACCTCGCTCGCCACCCCCATCATGTTCACCGAGTTCTCCCGGCAGCGCGCCCTGGCCCCGGACGGCCGGTGCAAGTCCTTCGCCGCCGACGCGGACGGCACCGGCTTCTCCGAAGGCGTAGGGCTGGTGGTGCTGGAGCGACTGTCGGAGGCCCGCCGCAACGGCCGTCGGGTGCTGGCCGTGATCCGGGGCTCGGCCATCAACCAGGACGGCGCCAGCAACGGCCTCACCGCGCCCAACGACGTGGCCCAGGAACGCGTCATCGGCCAAGCGCTGGCCAACGCCCAGTTGGGCCCGGGCGATGTGGACGCCCTCGAGGCACACGGCACCGGCACCAAACTCGGCGACCCGATCGAGGCCGAGGCCCTGATCGCCACGTACGGCCAGAACCGCCCCGCCGACCGGCCACTGCTGTTGGGCTCGCTGAAGTCCAACATCGGCCATACGCACGCGGCGGCCGGTGTGGCGGGCGTGATCAAGATGGTGATGGCCCTCCGGCACCCCACGCTGCCCGCGAACCTGCATCTAAACGAGCCCACCCCACATGTGGAGTGGGAGGGCAGCGGACTGCGGCTGCTGAACGAGCCGGTGGAGTGGCCTCGCCTGGAGCGGCCCCGCCGTGCGGCGGTGTCGTCGTTCGGCATCTCCGGTACGAACGCCCATCTGATCCTGGAGCAGGCTCCTGAGGAGGATGCGCCGACGGTGTCCTCGGACATGGGCACGGTGCCGTGGGTGGTGTCGGGGCGGAGTGTGGAGGCGTTGCGGGGGCAGGCTGGGGCGTTGGCTGAATGGGTGGGT
>NZ_BAAAIF010000034.1:0-105750 GCF_039525925.1 Streptomyces javensis
AACGGGCGGTGGCGGCCGTGGTGGCAGGGCGATAAGGAGCCGCGGCAGGAGGAGGGAGGGCGGCCTGGGCGAGCGCGGTGGCCAGGGCGGCCGGCGCGGCGCGGCGCGGCGCGGCCTCCGCACGGCCGGGCGCCCTCGACGGAGAGCGGGACGCGGCGGGGCGCGCAGCGGTTCCGCGCCCGCGCCGCCACTCCGAGTCCGTACGCCACGCCTACTACCCCGGGCGCCGGATGAACCTCGGCGTCGTCCTGCTCCCGCTGCGCATCTTCCTCGGCTTCATCTCCATCTACGGCGGGATGGGCAAGCTCTCCGACCCCGTCTACTTCGACGGCGGCGAACGCGGCTCGATGGTCACCTGGCTGCGCAGGCTGCACCCCTGGCCGATCGCCGAGCCGCTGCGCGACCTGGCGCTGGAGCATCCGGTGGGCGCCGGGCTGACCGTGGCCTTCCTGCAAATCGTGGTCGGGGTGCTGACCGTGCTCGGGCTGTGGCAGCGGCTGGCCGCCTCGTTCGGCGCGCTGCTGTCCGCCGCGCTGATCGTCACCGTGAGCTGGCGCACGGTGCCGGTCTACGACGCGCCCGACATCATCTACCTCGCCGCCTGGAGCCCACTGATCATCGCGGGCGCGCCGGTCTACTCGGTGGACGGCCGCCTCGCCGGTGAGGCGTGGCGGCGGCTCGGCCCCCGGGCCGAACTGTGGGCGCTGCGGCGCCGGGTGCTGCGCCGCGGCGGCGTGATGGCGATGGTGGTCGCCGGGCTGACGCTGCTGGTGGGCTCGATGCTGGGCGCCGCCGTGCGGTCCTCGGAGGTCGTGAAGGCGCCGGAGCCGAGCGATATGCCGACGAACAACCTGCCCGGCTCGCCGCTGCCCAGCAAGCCCGCGGAGAGCCCGCGCGGCGGGCAGCGCGGGACGGTGGGCACGGGCGGTGGCACGGGGGGCACGCCGTCGCCGCGCGAGCGGCTGCCGCACCGTCCGCGGCCGTCCGCCTCGGACTCCTCGGCGTCGGCGTCCTCGGCCGGGGTGCCGAGCGCGACGGATTCGGCGTCCGGCACGTCGGGCCGCCCCAGCGGCGCGTCCGGGCCCCGCCCGGGCCTCGGTACCACCCCCCGCTCCCCGCGCCATCCCCTCGCCCCGACGGCGCCGGGCCCGTCCTCGCTGGGCGGCGCCGGGGGCGGTCTGTCCGCGGGGGGCCCGGAGGGTGGGCCGCCGGAGGACAACACGTACAACTACAGCGACCCGGCCGCCGAGGAAGCCGCCCTGGGCGGCCTCCTCGGCTGAGAACGATCCCGCGCGTAGCGGTGCCCGACGGGTCCAGGGGTTCTGCCCCTGGGCCCCGGGTTCGGGGGTGGGGGCTCGGGGCCTGTGGTGTGCTGGCGCGTGGTGACGGCGGGGCGGTGGGTCTTTCCCCTACCCGCTCCTTCCCGTAACCAGGGGCTCTGCCCCTGGGCCCCGGGTTCGCCGTGGGGCGTTGGGTGCCGTCTGGTGTGTGCTGGCGCGCGGTGACGCCGGGGGGTTGGCGGCTGGGCCGACGTGCCTTCCCGCCGCGTTTCTTCCCGCGGCTTCGGTATGCGGCTCCGCCGCGTGGCGGGGGCTCTGCCACTGGGCCCCGGGGTCTGGGGCGGAGCCCCAGTTTCGGGAAGGGGCGGGGAGGGGAGCAGCCCGCCGCAGGCGCCGTCAGGAAGGGCTCCGGCCCCGAGCCGCAGCCCAGTGCCGCCCGCGGCCAGCGGAGCGGCAGCCCTCCGCGCCGCGTGGCGCGCCGCGGCTCAGGCGTGTGGCACAGGGGTCGTGTCGAAGGGGCCGTGGCCGTGGGGTGGGGGGCCCGCGGCCAGTTCCTTGGCGGCCTCGGTGAGGTCCTTGGCCGTGTCGATGGCCCGCCAGTACGCACCCTGGGGGAGGGGGAAGCCCGCCAGCCGGCGCTCCCGCGCCAGGCGCGGGAAGGTGGTGCGCTCGTGGTCGCCCCGGTCGGGCAGCAGCGCGGTGAACGCGGCGGAGAAGACGTAGACGCCCGCGTTGATGAGGTACGGCGAGGGCGGCGACTCGATGAAGTCCAGGACGTGGCCGAACTCATTGGTCTCCACCGCTCCCCACGGAATGCGCGGCCGGGCGAGGGCGAGCGTGGCGGTGGCGCCGCGCTCGTCGTGGAAGTCCGCCATGTCGCGGAGCGAGAAGCGGGTCCAGATGTCGCCGTTGGTGGCGTACCAGGGCTGGTCGGGCTCCGGGAGCCTGGCGGCGGCGAACTTCAGGCCGCCGCCGCGCCCCAGCGGCTCCTTCTCGACGACGGTCCGCACCCGCAGCGGCAGCTCCGCCGCCTCGAGCCAGTCCTGGAGGACGGCGGCGAGGTGGCCGCAGGAGACCACGGCGTCGGTGACGCCCTCGGCGGCCAGCCAGGCCAGTTGGTGGCCGATGATCGGAGTCCCGGTGCCCGGGATCTCGACCATCGGCTTGGGGCGGTCGTCGGTGTACGGACGCAGCCGTGAGCCCTGGCCTCCGGCCAGGACGACGGCTTGTGTGGGGCGCGCGGTCTGGTGGTGATGCCCGGGCTTGCGCTCGTCGTCATCGCTCATGAACCGCACCATATGCGGTGCGGGGACCGCCGAAGGGGGAACAGAGGGGAACGAGGGCGGGAAGAGCCCCGGCGGGGGACGGAGGGACGGCGGGGACGGCGCGGACGGCGCGGACGGCGCGGACGGCGGGACGCGGTCAGCGGTACGCCTGGGTGGTCCCGGACGCGAACGAGGTGTCGCAGACGGGCCGTGCGTACGCCTGGGCGCGGCTCACACCGCCGTACTTGGCGACCGCCGCGCGGCCGAGCGCCCGGGCGATGGAGGCGCAGTGCTTGGCCAGCGAGGGCCGTTCGGCCGTCGCCACCTGGAGGTGGGTGAGCGCCACGGAGGGGTTCTTCTCCTGGAGCTCGGCGAGCAGCCGGTCCCGCAGCAGCTCATGCGGCGCCCGGTGGGTGGCATGGGTGGACGCCCGGTCGGAGGAGGCGGTGAGGATCTGCGACTCGGCGCTCGGCGAGGCCCAGGGGACGCGGGTGACCGCGAGGGTGCCGGAGAGGACGAGCACGACGGGGAGGACGAGGGCGAGCGTTCTGCCGATGCGGCGGGCTGCGTGGTTCACGGGGTGGTTCCTCGCGGGTGGGTGGTACGGAGTGGGTGGTACGGAACTGCGTACGCGGTGATCGTAGCGAGGAGCGACGATTTGGCGACATTCCGTCACCGGGCCGGGTGATGGAAACCCGCTCCTGGCGTTCGGAGGGTTGACGCTCGGGGGCGAAATGCGCGAAATGTCGGGGAATTTATCGACAACGCAACACCGCGACGCAACACCGCGCCGCGCTCGCTCCCCCGCCCACCCAACGCGACGGCGCCGCCCGTCCGCGGGAAGCGGACGAACGGCGCCGTCGGTACGAACTGACGGGCTCGCGGCCTCAGTCGCTGAGCCGCTCCCCGGACGAGGTCGAGAAGACGTGGGTCTCGCCCGGCCGCGGCACGACGTGCAGCTGCGCGCCCTTCTCCGGCACCTGGCGCCCGTTCACGCGGACGACCAGGTCCTTGACCTCGCCGCCGACGTCGGCGGTGCCGTAGACGTAGCCGTCGGCGCCGAGTTCCTCGACGACGTTGACGGTGACGGCGAGACCGGCCGGGGCGTCGTCGGACGCCTTGGTGAGGCCCTGGGCGGCGCCGCCGTTCTGCTCGACCACGTCGAAGTGCTCGGGCCGGACGCCCACGGTGACCGTGCGGTCTCCCTTGTCGGACGCGGCGCTCAGCGCCTCGCGCGAGACCGGGACGACGCTGTTGCCGAACTTCACACCGCCGTCGGCGATCGGCACCTCGACCAGGTTCATCGCGGGCGAGCCGATGAAGCCCGCGACGAAGAGGTTGGCGGGGCGGTCGTACATGTTGCGCGGCGAGTCGACCTGCTGGAGCAGCCCGTCCTTGAGCACCGCCACCCGGTCGCCCATGGTCATGGCCTCGACCTGGTCGTGGGTGACGTACACCGTCGTGATGCCCAGCCGCCGCTGGAGGCTGGCGATCTGGGTACGCGTCTGCACACGCAGCTTGGCGTCCAGGTTGGACAGCGGCTCGTCCATGAGGAACACCTGCGGCTCCCGGACGATCGCCCGGCCCATCGCGACACGCTGCCGCTGACCACCGGACAGCGCCTTCGGCTTGCGCTCCAGGTACTCGGTGAGGTCCAGGATCTTCGCCGCGTCCTCGACCTTCTGCCGGATCTCGGTCTTGTTGACGCCGGCGATCTTGAGCGCGAAGCCCATGTTCTGGGCGACGGTCATGTGCGGGTACAGCGCGTAGTTCTGGAACACCATGGCGATGTCCCGGTCCTTCGGCGGCAGGTGGGTGACGTCCCGGTCCCCGATCCGGATGGCTCCGCCGTTGACGTCCTCGAGCCCCGCGAGCATCCGCAGGGAGGTGGACTTGCCGCAGCCGGAGGGGCCGACGAGGACGAGGAACTCGCCGTCCTCGATGCCGATGTCGAGCTGGTCGACGGCGGGCTTCTCGGTGCCCGGGTACACCCGGGTTGCCTTGTCGTACGTGACCGTGGCCATGGTGATCTGTCCCTTCACCGGCAGGAACGTGCCGGACGATCCGAGTAAAGGAGGGGTCTAGTCCACCGGAGGTGGATTGGCGTGACGCTATACCGGCGGGGGTGGCCGTGTCTCTAGCCAGGACCCGAGAATTTTCGAACGGATCACCCCCCGGGGCCGGGTACACTACGGGGGACGCCGACTTAGCTCAGCTGGTAGAGCACCGCTCTTGTAAAGCGAAGGTCGTCGGTTCGAACCCGACAGTCGGCTCTGAGCCCGAGCAGGGAAGAAGAAGCCCCGGACGGTCTGCCCTCCGGGGGCGTCCGCTGTCTCCACCCGACCGCTTCTGAGTCGCCGCTTCTGAGTCGCCGCATCTGGGCCGCCACTTCCGGTCCACGGCTTCTGGTCCACTGCTTCCGGTCCGCCGCTTCTGAGCCGCCGCTTCCGAGCCGCCGCGAAGTCATCGCGGCCGGAGTCGCCACGGACCGCCCGCGCGGTGTGTGCGGTGAACGACGGGTGAACTTTCATCGGGGCCGGGTTCTTCACCTCCGGTGTTGCAGCATGTTCCGCTCTTGTGAAGTCTTCGCGGCCCGTCGCATTGCAGCTTCCTGCACCGGATGTTGCCTTCCAAGATTGAGTACGTTGATATGGTCTCGACGGATCGGATAACCCGTGCCTTCTCGGCGACGGGTTCTCGACGGCCATCGGATGATGGCCGCCGGACAGGGGGCAAAATGCATGAGCGGGAGTTCCGCGCTTTCGTTTCCATCGCTGAGATAGGGCGTATGGATCAGGCGGCCAAGGCGCTCGGCTATTCACAACCGGCCATTAGTTACCAGATCAAGTGCCTGGAACAGATGCTGGGCACCAAGCTTTTCACTCGCGACTCCACCGGTGCCCAGCTCACCAGGGAAGGTCGCATGATTCTTCCGTCCGCACGGGCGGTGCTCGCGCTGATCGACAGCATGAAGGGCGTCTGCGCGGCGGCCTGACGCATGCCGTAATCGCCACTTCGGTCCGGGTTGTGGCGGCGGTCACTCAGGAATGAGGAACTCCTCATGTGAATGATCGCCACACGGGTTTGGAGTGGTATGACCCGCTGGTTCGCGGCTTGTCGGAGTCATTCTCCGATTCCCTACGTTGGCTGGCAGTAACAGGACAGAAACAACCCGGGACGCTCGCTGAAAGCCTCCTGACCGATGCGTACAGTGATGATCACGACGTCGGAGGCGGGGGACCCCGGGGATGGTGCTTACAGCTAGCTGACAACTTCGGGGGTTCGCGCGGGGGATCGAGGGGGCCGATAAGGGGGGAGGCGTGCCTACTCTTTCCGGGCCGACTCGAACGCGTTGACTGGCGTAGGAGTGGGAACTACTGTCGGCCGCGCATCGATAATTGAAGTGTTCCGCCTTTCAACCTTTGGCGAACGGAACATACCTGGCCATTCAGGGGGATGGTCACTCACTTCAACCTCCCAGCCGCATCCCGGACCTACCGGTCCGATGTCCGCTGGTGATCGTTGTGTCATAACGGGGGTAAAGCGTGACAGGTTTGGCGATGGCGCCTGTTTCCGCGAGAGCGGGGGAACCGGCGGCGGTAAGCGCGGCTTCGGGAGCCTGTGGTCCCGAACCGGGCCGTGACGGTGTGGTGCAGGCACTGCTCCAGGCCCGTAAATTGATCGATTCGACGGTGAATCTGCACCGCCGCACCGTGGCCCGGCACGCCGTGGTGACGATGAAGGGGAATGACGCGGCCGTCGGACACGCCGTGGAAGGGCTCGTCGACCGGGCCCGGCACGGCGTCAGCATCGCGCTCCCCGCCGGCGGCGACCGGGCCGAGGTCATGGTGTCGGCGCTGCGCCGGCTGACCGGGCCGGGCCGGGGGCGCATTCCGGTGCGGCTGCTGTGCACTCCTGGTGCGCTCGCCGACCCCGCGACCCGCGCCGCCGTGGAAAGCGGTGTGAACACGCAGGTCAAGGTGGTCGACGCGGTCATGGAGATGCTGATCGTGGACGGCGGCGTGGCCATGGTCCGGTCCTCCGTGGAGCGCGGGGGAGGGGACGTGGTGTCGGTCATCGAGGACACGGCGTCCGTCCGGGCCCTGGATCTGCTGTTCGCCGGTGCGTGGTCGGGCGCGGTGCGCCTCGCGGAGCACCGCTGGATCAGCGAGCGGCTGCGGACCGAGTCCGCCCGGCGCATCCTGGAGCGGCTCTGCAAGGGCTACACCGACGATGTCGCGGCACGTGAGGTCGAGGTGTCGTTACGCACCTACCGGCGCCATGTCGCGGAGATCATGCGGGCCTTGGGGGCCAGCTCCCGGTTCCAGGCGGGGGTGCGGGCGGTCGAGCTGGGCCTGCTGTCGACGGCCGACTGACCCGTGGAGTGACGCGGTGCGGGGCGGGCCGCGCCGATGGGCGGACACGAGTGGGTGTTCCGCGGTTGATACGCGATGAAGGACTCACGCGGGGGTGAGTGGTGTGCCATCCGGGGTGCCCGAGAGCTCTTCGGGCAGCAGCCGTCGAGAGGTCGACCTCGTTCCGGTCGAGGCCGCCGATGAATTCGAACGGGAGCTGCTGGAAGTCAGCGCGCTCCTCGCGTCCACGGTGGACAGACGCCGTAATCAGTTGAACCGCGACTCCATGGTGGACGTCGTCGACGCCCATGAGGACGCCGTCGAGACGGCGGCGCGGCTGGTCACGGACGCCACCAAGCGCGTCGACGTGGTGCTCGCCGCGGAGCCCGCGTACTCCGACGCGGTCCACGGCGCCCTGACCGCGCTGCTGTCCGGTACGGCGCGGAAGACCTCCCGGGTGCGGCTGCTGTGCACGCCCTCGACGCTCGACTGGCGGTTCGTCTCGGCGCATGCCGCCGAACCGCGGGTACGGACCCGGGTGGCGCGGATCCCCGCGCTGGTCGCCGTGATCGCCGACAACGAGCACGCGCTGGTGTGCGCCGCGTCGGTGGCGGGCCGCCGGGCCTCGGTGGTCCGCGCCCCCGGTGTCATCCAGCCGCTGGTCGCGCTGTTCGACGGGGTATGGCGCAACGCGGTCGAGGTCTCGGACCGCATCGAATTCGGTGACAAGACGCGGGCGGATATCGCACAGCAGATACTCGAGCGGCTGCGGGCCGGGGTGACCGACGAGGTCGCGGCTCGGGAACTCGCGATGTCCGTGCGCACCTACCGAAGATATGTCGCGGAGATCATGGCATTGCTCGGGGCGAATTCACGATTTCAGGCCGGAGTGCGTGCCGCGGAACTCGGTCTGCTCATCTCACAATCCACCGGCGAGCGACGGTGACGGGCCATCGCATTCTTTTCAGCGGCCCAATGGCAGCTTCCTGACCGGCCGTTGCCCGGTGCATCGGGGCGCGGCTAGAACTGGCCGCAAGGAATGCGGGCGGGTCACCAGGGCGACGGGGGATCGGCCGACGATGACGAGGAGGTGCGTGGAGAAGATGGCCGTCGGCATCGACAGCAAGTGGTTCCGCAGATACGGGACCGGGGCGGCACCGCGCGGGCGGCTGGTCTGCCTGCCGCACGCGGGGGGATCCGCCGGGTTCTTCCACGGCTGGGGGACCGCCTTCGACTACGGGGTGGAAGTGCTCGCCACGCGCTATCCGGGTCGGCAGGAGCGGCTCGCCGAGCCGGGCATCGACCGCATCGAGGACCTCGCGGAGGAGGTCACGGCGGCCCTGCTGCCCTTCGCGGACGTGCCGTTGACCCTCTTCGGCCACAGCATGGGCGCCTCCGTGGGGTACGAGGTCGCGCTGCGTCTCGAGAGCCGGCACGGCATCCTCCCCCAGGCGCTCTTCGTCTCCAGCCGGAAGGCCCCGCACGAACTGACGCCCAGGACCACCTACCTGGACGGCGACGAGGCGCTGCTCGAGGAGGTGCGGGGGCTCGGCGGCACCGACGGCGAGCTGCTGGACGACCCGGATCTGCGCGAGGTGGTGCTGCCCGCGCTCCGGTCGGACTTCAAGGCGGTCGGGACGTACGGCCCCCGTACCGCGGTGCCGGTCGGCTGCCCGGTGGTGGCCCATGTCGGGGACGGCGACCCGCACATCACCGTGGAGGACATGGCCGCGTGGGGCGAGGTGGCACCGGCGGGCTTCGAACTGCGAGTGCTGCCGGGGAACCACTTCTACCTGGTGGAGCAGCGCGACGCCGTCGTCCGCGCGCTCGCCGCGTATCTGGGTTGACCTCATGGCCCACTCGACGATGACCTCACCGCCGCAGATGAGCGGAGTGGGCGTGCTCGACAAGGCGTCGCTGCTGCTGGGCGTGTTGGAGGGCGGCCCCGCCACGCTGGCCCGGCTGGTCTCCGACACCGGTCTGAAACGGCCCACCGTGCACCGGCTGGTGGTGGCCCTGGAGCGGCTGAGACTGGTCGCCCGTGACGGGCAGGGGCGCTTCGCCCTCGGCCCCCGGCTGGGCGACATGGTCGTCGAGGCGCGCCAGGACCGGCTGAAGGCCCAGGCGGGCCCGGTGCTGGCGCAGGTGAGCGCCCGGACCGGGACGAGCGCCCGGCTCCACCGGCGGCGTGGCCGGATGCGGATCTGTGTGGCCTCGTCCGAGGTGCTGGGCGGTGAGCCGATGCCGGTGGGCACCGCGTTCCCCATGAAGTCCGGGGCGGTGGCCCAGGTGCTGCTCGCGTGGGAGGAACCCGAGGTGCTGTACGAGGCGCTGCGCGGGGCCCGGTTCTCCGCGGCCATGCTCTCCGGCGTACGGCGGCGGGGCTGGGCCCAGAGCGTCGGGGGCTGGGAGCCGGACATGGCGACCGTATCGGCGCCGGTGCGCTCCCCGGAGGGGCGGGTGATCGCGGCGCTGTCGCTCTCCGGGCCGATCAGCCGGGTGAGCCGCAATCCGGGGCATCAGCTCGGCTGTGAGGCGATCGACGCGGCGGTGCGGATCGCCGAGTTGTCAGGTAACTGACGTCCCGCGGCCGGCGGGGCGGGGTGGGACGAACGAGGGCGGGGGTGGTCGGGCCGAACGACACCGAGGCCGTGGGGAGGCAGCTGTGCGGCAGGTGGAGTTCGGAATCCTGGGGCCGGTGGAGGTGCGCGTGGACGGGCTGTTGCTGCCCGTCGACGGGGCCAAACAGCGGACCGTGCTGGCCGCTCTGCTGCTGTCCGGCGGCCGGGTGGTCTCGGACGACCGGCTCAGCGAGCTGCTGTGGGGACGCAATCCGCCGGTCACGATGACCGCGCAGCTCTACACCCATATCTCGCGGCTGCGGAAGCGCTGCGCCCCCTGGCTCCAGCTGGCCCGCCGGGGCCCGGGGTACGCCATGGACCCGAGCTGGGCCCGGTTCGACTGGGAGGAGTTCCAGCGCCTCGCCGAGCAGGGGCGCGGTGAACTCGCCGACGGCCGGTACGCGGACGCCGCCGAGCGGCTGCACACCGCCCTGGCGCTGTGGCGGGGGCCCGCGCTGTCGGATGTGACGGGCTTCCTGGAGGAGACGGAGCTGCCGCGGCTGGAGGAGGCCCGGATCAGCGCGGTGGAGCACCGCATCGAGGCGGAGCTGGCGCTGGGCCGGCACGCCCGGTCCGTACCCGAACTGACCCGGCTGGTGGCCGAGCATCCGCTCCGGGAGGGCCTGCGCGGACAGTTGATGACCGCCCTGTACCGGTGTGACCGGCGGGCGGACGCGCTGGCGGTCTACGAGCGCGGCCGGCGGGTGCTGCGCGACGAGCTCGGGATGGATCCCGGCGCGGGGCTGCGCCACGTCCACCACGGGGTGCTGCGCGGCGATCTGCCCGGCCCCGCCGCCCCGGAGCCGGTCCGGGTGCGGCTGCACAAGGCGGGGCGGGCGGGCGTTCCCGGGCCGGAGCCGATGGCCGGGGACATCTGGGCCGGTCTGATGCCGGCCATGCTGCCGACCGACATCGCCGATCTGAGCGGGCGCGCCGAGCAGCTCGCGGTCGTGTCGGACGGGCTGCGGGCCCCCGGGCGCGGCGGGGCGACGGTGCTGACCGGCGCTCCGGGGACGGGCACCTCGGCGCTGGCGGTGCACGCCGCGCACCGGTGCCGTGCCGACTTTCCGCACGGGCAGCTCTACGCCGACCTGAGGGAGGAGGACGGCGGGCCCAAGGATCCGCTGGATGTGCTCGGCTGGTTTCTGCGGGCGCTCGGCGTCGGCCACCACGATCTGCCCGCCGCCCTGGACGAACGGGCGCAGCTGTACCGCAGCCGGCTGGCCGGCCGCCGGGCGCTGGTGGTGCTGGACAACGCGGTCGAGGACCGGCAGGTGCGCCCGCTGCTGGTGAACGGCGACGGCTGCCGCACCCTGATCACCGGTCACTCCTCGCTCGCCTCGGTGGAGGGGGTGCGCCTGGTGCGGCTCGATCCGCTGGACGCCGCGGAGGGGCGGCTGCTGCTGGCGGCACTCGCGGGGCCCGGGAGGGTGGCGGCGGAGCCGGACGCGGCGGACCGGATCGTGGCGCGGTGCGACGGGCTGCCCCTGGCGCTGCGGATCTGCGCGGCGCGGCTGGCGGCCTATCCGCAGTGGCGGCTGGCGCATCTGGCGGACCGGCTGGCGCCCGCGGAGCGGCGGCTGGGCGAGCTCTCCCTGGGCAGTCTCGATGTGCGGGCGACCCTGAGCCGCTGTCACGCCCGGCTGGCGCCGACGGCCCGGTACGCGTTCCGGATGCTGGCGTACCGGGACGGGGGCGCCGCGTTCACGGCGCGTCAGGCGGCCGTGGAGCTGCGGTGGCCGGAGGGGCGGGCCGAGGACGTACTGGAGTCGATCTCGGAGGTCCGCCTGCTGGACATCATCGCCGACGGGGACCAACTGCGGTACCGGTACCGGCCGTTGGTGTGGCTGTTCGCCCGTGAGCAGCGGGGCCGCGGACCGGGGCCGCAGTCACCGCCGGGCGGCGGTACGGGCTGATCCGGGCCGGGGCCGGGCGGTCCTCGGCGGTCGTCGGCCCCGGCCGGTCCTGGCGGATGCCGGGGCCCGGGCGGTCCTCGGCGGGCCCGGGCCCCGGCCGATCCGGTTCGAGACGCCTCAGGGCGTGTCCGCGATGGTGCTGTGGACGGCGTTGATGAGCATGGCCACCAGGCTGGCCCAGCGGGCGCCCGCGTCGCTCATCAGCGACTGCCGGGTCCCGATGTATTCGGCGTACTCCGTGCGGTGCGGGTCGAGCGCCAGCTCGCGGACGACCGCGGCGAACTCCGCCGGATCGCCCAGGTCCCGGCGTTCCAGGTGCTGAAGCCAGGCCGTGAAATCGAGTTCCACTCCGGCCGGAATCTCAGTGGTCGATACGTTTTCCACTGCACCTCCCTGGTTCGTGCGGACCGGCATCCAAGTCCGCGGGACCAGCATGGAATGCCCGCCTATGGCCGTCCTATTCCAGTGGGGGTCCGTGACTATAGGCCGGTGATAGACGGACGCTAGACGCGGGGGAAACGGGCCTGGAGATTCCAGATCGCGGGGTTGTCCGCGAGCTCCTCGTGCAGATCCACCAGATCCGCGATCAGATCGTGCAGGAAGTCCCTGGCCTCGCGGCGCAGTTCGGCGTGGGAGAAATTCAGCGGTGGTTCCGTGGCCGGTGACCAGTCGGCGGTAATGTCCACCCATCCGAAACGCCGTTCGAAGCGCATCCGGTCGGTGGATTCGGTGAAGTCCAGTTCCGCGTGGACGGGGGTGGCGGAGCGGCTGCCGCGCGGATCCCGGTCGAGCAGTTCGACGATGTCGCACAGCGCCCAGGCGAAGTCCAGCACCGGCACCCATCCCCAGGCTGTGGACAGTTCACGGCCGGTCGAGGTGTCCGTCAGATGGACATCGCCGCAGAACAGGTCGTGGCGCAGGGCCTGGACCGGCGCACCCCGGTAGTCCGTCTGCGAGGGGTCCGGGAAGCGGTGGGAGAGGGAGTAGCCGAGCTCGATCACCGACCGATGGTGTCATGGCGCCCCGGCGGCCCGCGGCGGGGGCTGGTCCCGCGCTGGCACCTTCCTGTTAGCGCCATTGTGGAAGATCAACGGACTCGGATAGAAATCCAGTCGGTTGACGGAAGACCCCGTGTCCCGGACGTGGACGGCGGGAGATCCGACTCCGGCGGTGGTCATCCCCCGAACGACCGCCGGTGCCTCCCCCCGGCGCGCCCGCGGTGCTCCGCGCACCCGCCGTGGCATGCCGGGAGGAGGAGGTCAGGGGCTCGGATCCACCGTGTGAACCGTCCACGGGACCGGGCCCCTGATCAGGGGGCGGCGGCGGCCGGGAGCGATTCGCTGGCAGCTTCCTGTACCGGCTGTTGCGCGGTACCGATCGCCCGGATAGTTCTGTTGGGAAGCGCCGATAAATAGCCGCCGATGAGCGGGAATCCGGGTAGCGAGCAGGTCTGCCGACCGGGATGTGGCAGCTTTATGCAGTGGGCATTGCGCGGTATCGCGGGGTGCCATAGAAAGATCCGAGTCCGAAATGGAAACGGGCCGTGGGTCGGCCTTGTTCGAAAGTGGGGGATCCATCATGAGTTCGGTTCACGAGGAGCGCGTGCAGAAGATCAAGGAGATCGTCTGCGACGTTCTGGAGATCGAAGAGGACGAGGTTACCGAGACCAGCCTCTTCAAGGAGGACCACTCGGCTGACTCGCTGCGGTCCATCGAAATTCTCGCGAATCTCGAGAAGGAATTCCACGTCACCATCGACCAGTCGGAACTCCCCCGGATGGTGCACCTCAAGGGCGTCTACGAGGTAGTCGCCGAGTCCGCCGGCTGGTAAAGCGGCGCTTTCGTATCTGCGGACACGGCCGGAACAGCGGACTTAAGGGGTCGGGATGGCGGAGTCGGGGCATGCGAGCCCGCGAAGAGTGGTGATCACCGGTCTTGGTGTGGTCTCCAGTATCGGTATGGGCGTCGATGAGTTCCGGCGGGGACTGCGCGCCGGATCCAGCGGGGCCAAGCCGATCACGGTGTTCGACGTCGAGGGGTTCGACCACGCGAACGGTTGTGAGGTGGAGGATTTCGACCCCGAGCGGTGGATACGCCACCTCGCGGTCGAGCAGCTGGGCCGGGCGACGCAGTACTCGGTCGCGGCGGCCCGGATGGCGATCGAGGACGCGGGGGTGTCCATCGCGGACTGGCGGTCGCTGCCGGGTCTGATCTCCATCGGGACCACCGACGGTGAATCGAGGGACCTGGACCACCTGGTCGAGGCCGAGATCACCCACGGTCCCGAGCACATGTCGCCCGAACTCGCCCGCCGCGTTCCGGCCGGCCGCCTGTCGGCGGCCATCGCGCAGGAGCTGGAGCTGTCCGATGTGGAGGCGGTGACGATTCCGACCGCCTGCGCGGCCGGCAACTATGCCCTGGGCTACGGCTATGACGCGGTCCGCTCCGGGGACGCGGAGTACGCGCTGTGCGGCGGCGCCGACGCGATGTGCCGCAAGACGTTCTCCGGTTTCTACCGGCTGGGCACCATCGCGCCGGACCGGTGCCGGCCGTTCGACGTCGACCGCAAGGGCATCCTCACCGGCGAGGGCGCCGGGGTGCTGGTCCTGGAGAGCCTGGAGTCCGCGCTGGCCCGTGGCGCCCGGATCTACGCCGAGGTGCTCGGGTACGGCCTGAACTGCGACGCCTACCACCAGGTGGCGCCCAACCAGGACAGCGTCGGCCGGTGCATGCAGCTGGCCCTGGAGAACGCCGGGGTCAAGGCCGACCAGGTGGACCTCATCTCCGCCCACGGCACCGGCACCAAGGCCAACGACGTCACCGAGGCACGCGCCATCCGCGAGGTCTTCGGCAGCCGTCCGCCCAGGACCATCTCGATGAAGTCGATGATCGGCCACACCATGGGCGCCGCCAGCGCGCTGTCGGCCATCGGCTGTGCCCTGGCGATCACCGAGAAGTTCATTCCGCCGACCATCAACCACACCACCACCGACCCCGAGTGCGATGTGGACTGCGTGCCCAATGTGGCCATCGAGGCGGAGCTGAAGGTCGTGCAGAACAACGGGCTGGCCTTCGGCGGCAACAACGCCGTGGTGCTGCTCGGCCGGTACGACGGGGTGCCGGCATGAGCTGGGCGGTGACCGGCGTGGGAGCCGTGGCCGGGCTGGGCGGGGATGTCGACGAGCTCTTCCGCAACCTGTGCGCGGGCCGCTCCGGAGTGGCCGAGCTGCGCGGCTTCGACCACGCCCGGCACACGGCCCACCACGCGTACGAGGTGGACAACCGCCCCGCACCCGGGGTGGACGTCACCCGGCGGGCGACCGGGCTGCTGCTGGACGCGGTCGGCCAGGCGGTCCGCGACGCGGGCCTCGACGAGAGCGATCTGAGCGGGGTGCCGGTCCTGGTCGGCACCGGGCTGCGCGAGCTGCGCTCGGTGGAGCTGTGGCGCACCCAGGGCGCCGAATTCCCCGCCTCCGAGCTCCACTTCGGCACCGCGCTGCGCGAGACCTTCCGGGCCGATGACACCCACACCCTGTCCAACGCGTGCTCGGCCGGGCTGTACGCCCTGGCGCTGGGCGTGGACCTGCTGGCGCAGGGGGCGGACACGGTGGTCGTGGCCGGGGTCGACGTGCTCACCGAGACCATGTACGGACTGCTGGAGCGGGTGCAGCCGGTGCCCCCGACCCGGGTGCGGCCCTTCGACCGCGACCGGGACGGCGTCCTGATGGGCGAGGGCGCGGCGGCGGTCGTGCTCAGCCGGGTCCCCGGCGGACGTCCGGTGCACGGCCTGGTCCGGGACGTCGCGGTCAACTGCGACGCGTTCCATGTGACGGCGCCGGACCCGGCCGGTATCGCGGAGGCGATCAGGGAGGCGCACTCCCGGGGCGGGGTGAAGCCCGCGGACATCGACCTGTTGATGGTGCACGGCACCGGGACGCTGCTCAACGACGAGGCGGAGGCGACCGCGCTCGCGGATGTCTTCGGTCCGGACCGGGACAAGCCCCTGGTGACCGCCACCAAGTCGATGACCGGACACACCTCAGGCGCCTCCGGGCTGCTCAACCTGGTGGTCACCCTGCGCTGCCTCGCCGAGGGGCGGGTGCCGCCGACCGTGGGCCTGGAGAACCCGGTGGACGAGGCGGCCGGATTCCGCTTCGTCACCGGCGAGGCGGCCCACCGGCCGCTGACCGTGGCGCAGTTGAACGCGTTCGGCTTCGGCGGCATCAACGCCGTCGCGATTCTGGAGGCGGCTCGATGACCGTGGTGGTGAGCGGGGTCGGCGTGGTGCTGCCCCGCGCGAGGTCGGCACCGGAGCTGCTGGCACCGGCGGCGGAGGCGCCGCCGGTCGAGCCGAAGGACCTGGTCGGCCGGAAGGGCCTGCGGTACAAGGACCGGGCCACTCAACTCGCGTACTGCGCGGCGGACGCGGCCCTGCGGAACGCCGGCCTGCTGGACGACGGGGGCCTGCGCGTCCCCGGCGGAACCGTCGCGATGGTCGCGAGCTCCAACTACGGCAATCTCGACACCATCTGCCGGGCGATGGACACCATCGCCGAGCACACGGCGGCGGCGGGCAGCGCCATGGACCTGCCGAACGCCTCGAGCAATGTCATCGCCTCCTCCGTCGCCATCCGCTTCGGGCTGCGCGGCCCCAATCTGATGCTGTGCAACGGCGCCACCTCCGGGCTGGACGCCGTCCACTGGGCGGCCACGCTGATCCGCGGCGGCCGGGCCGCCCGGGCGCTGGTCCTCGGCGTCGAACCCGACAACGAGTCCGTGCGCGCCTTCACCGGCGGATCCCGGACCATCGACGGGGCGGCGGCGCTGGTGGTGGAGAGCGAGGAGTCGGCCGCCGAACGGGGAGCGAGCGCGCAGGCCGTGCTCGGCGATTACGTCCGGGGCGCCGGACTGGGCCGCTGTCTGGAACGGCTGGCCAGGACGACCGGTGACCGGCCGGCCCTGTGGCAGCTGCCCGAACAGCGGGCGGCCGCCGTGCCGGACACCCTGCTGGAGGGCGTGGACCGGCACGATCTGGGCGAGGTCTTCGGCCTGGGCTCGGGCGCGCTGGGAGTGCTTCAGTGCGCCGCGGCCGTCGGCTGGTTCGCCCGGGGCGGAGCCGGTCCGGTGTACGCCACCGCGGGCACCGACGCCGACGACGCCAGTGCGGGCATCGCGCTGCGCGGGCGGGCAGCGGCCTGATGTCCGCCGCCGGTGACCGCCCCGTGCGGGGACTCGCCCAGGAGGACGGTGGGCCCGCCGAGGCGTCCGCGCGGGGCGACAAGGAGAGCCCCGTGCTGGTGACCCGGCGCGCGCCGGGCGACCCCGGCCGTGGCCGGGTGCTCTTCCTGCACGGACTGTCCAACAGCAGCTCGGTGTGGGACGCCTGCGTCGAGCACGGCCGGCGGGCCGGCGGACCCGAGCTGTGGGCCGCCGACCTGCCCTGGCGGGGGCGGAGCGTCGCCGGGTGGAGCGTCCGGGGCGATCTGGTGCCGTACACGGGCGACGCCCTGCGCGCGGTGCCGGGCGGCGCCACCGTGGTGGTCGCCCACTCGATGGGCGCCAACGTCCTGATGGAGTTCCTGGGCCGCCGGATCGAGGAGGGCCTGGACCCGTTCACCGAGTTCGGCGTCCACGGCCTGGTGCTGGTGTCCCCGTTCTACCGGCGTACGGCCGAGGAGTTCGACTGGGCGAGCCTGGCGCACTCCGTGGACAACATGGCCCCGCTGATCGCCGAGGGCATCCGGGTGCACGCCGGGGACCGCGTCCCCCGGGCGGCCCGCCACCACCTCGCCGAGCGCATCCGGGACTGGGTCGGCCCCTATGGCTGGATGCGGTTCTTCGAGATCTATCTGCGCACCCCCGCCCTGCGGCTGGGAGGGTTCACCGTGCCGTGCCTCGTCCTCGCCGGTGCGGACGACTTCGCCGCGCCGCCGGCCGAGGGCCGCGCGCTCGCGGACGGCCTCCCGGACGCCGAGTTCCGCCTGCTGCCCGACTGCGGGCACTTTCTGATGATCGAGCGGGCGCGGCAGTTCGCCACCCTGCTCGACCGCTTCGTCAGCACCTGTTCGGCCGTCCGTCCGCACGGCGGTCCCGGCCCCGGATTCCCATGGGAGCACGATCGATGACCACAGTGGCCGAAGGCGCCGTCAAGAGGCTGCTCACCAGCGAGACGACCGCGTCGCTGCGCACCCGGTACGAGGGCTCCAACATCTGTACCTGGATCGGGTTCAAGCACATCAACTACCTGGTCGAGGAGGCCATCCTCTGCCACTTCGCCGACGCGGACCTCCCGGCGCGGGCGCTGTACGCCGAACACGGCCTCGGCGTGGACATCGTCGACCTCGACACCCGGATCCTGCACGCCCTCTACATGGACGAGACGGTCCGGGCACAGGTGGTGCCGTCGGCCGGGGACGATGACACCTTCATCTCCTTCACGGTGTCCCTGCACGCCGACCGGGACGGCGCGGACACCAAGGTGGTGGGCGCCAACGCCAAGGTGGTGCTGCGCTCGGACAGCTATGTCGAGGCAGCCGGTGAGCCGCCCGCCGAGCTCGCCCGGTTCGTCACCGACCGGCTGAGCACCCCCGGCGCCGTCGCCCCCGAGCCGCCGGAGCTGACCGGCGCCGACCTCACGGCCGTCACCACCTCGCTGTCGGCCGGCCGCGGCACCTCCGGCCCCGACCCGGTGCTCGACCTGCTGACCTCGGGGAAGAACGCGTTCGGCTGGAAGTGGCGGATCCCCTACCCGTACTGCCACTTCTCGGAGCGGCTCCAGATGTCCAGCTATCTGCGGCAGATGGAGGAGGTCGTGGACCTCTTCCTCGCCGACCGGGGCATCTCGGTGAAGACCCTGCTGGACGAGCGCCGGTGGATCCCCGCCTGCCCGCACTCCCGGATCCAGATCCTGGACGAGGCGCTGATGGAGGAGGACCTCTACACGGTCTACACCGTGGAGAACGTCTTCAAGGACTTCACCTACACCTCCCGCATGGACTGCTATGTGGTGCGCGACGGCAGGCTGGTGCCGACCGCGACCGGCAAGGTCACCCATGGCTACGCCCTGATCGAGAACCGGCGGGACTGGAACCTGATCAACTTCGACGAGCGCGTCTCCAAGGCGCTGCGCGGCGAGTCCTGACCGACGACGGCGACGGAGCGACGGAGCAGACATGAGTGGCGGCACAGCTCTTGTGAATCGACCGGTCATCACGGCCTGGTCGGCGGTATCGCCCTTCGGGATCGGCCGCGCGGCCTTCACCGAGGGGATCAGGGAACGCCGGCCCGCGGCGGCCGGGCTCGACGACGAGCAGTGGCAGGCGGCCGGGGACCGCGCCTGTCTGGTGCCCGACTTCGACCTGCGCACGGTGCTCGGGAAGAAGGGGGTCCGCTCGATGGACCGGGTGACCGGCCTCGCGGTCACCACGGTCGCCCGGCTGCTCGACGACGCGCCGCGCAACCGGTGGGTGGCCACCGGCGAGGACGCCGCCCTCGTCCTGGGCACCACCACCGGCAGTGTGCAGAGCCAGATGGACTTCACCCGGGACTCGCTCACCATGGAGAAGCCGTATCTGGTGGACCCGGCGCGCTTCCCCAACGCGGTCATGAACTGCGCCGCGGGGCAGAGCGCGATCTGGCACCAGCTCAAGGGGCCGAACACCACGATCGCCGGTGGCCACGCGGCGGGTCTCTACGCCCTCAACTACGCCCGCCGGCTGCTCACCTTCGGCCGGGCCAGGACCGTGCTGTGCGGTGCGGTCGAGGAGTTCTCGCACGCCCGCTCCTGGCTGGAGCGGCACGCCCACCGGCCGGGCACCGAAGGCCCCGCGCAACTGCCCGGTGAGGGCTGCGGACTGCTGCTGGTGGAGCAGCGCGGCCCCGGCGCGCGGGACGACGCCGAGCAGCCGGTGCTGGCGGAGATCCTCGCGGTGGAGATGGGCATCGCGCTGGACGGCGGGGTCCGCCCCGCGCTGGCGGCCTGTCTGCGCCGGGCCCTGAACCGCGCGGAGGTGCGCCCGGAGGAGATCTGGGCGGTCTCCACCAGTGAGGCGCCCGGCCCGTCCGGGGAGCAGGAGCGGGCCGCCGTGGCGGAGGCCGCCGAGGGTGCGGACCCCGTCCACCTCACCCAGGCCGCGCTCATCGGGGACACCGGGGCCGCGGCGGCGGCGTTCCAGATCGCCGGGGTGCTGGTGCACGCCGAAACCACCCCCGAGGCCGCCGGCCGGGTGGCGCTGGTGACCTCCGTCGACCGTGACGGCGCGGTCGGCTGCGCCCTGCTGCGTCTGGCCGGTCCGCGATGACCGGGGCGATGGCCGGGGCGATGACCGGGTCCGCCGGGGTGTCCGGCACCCGGCCGAGCAGTCCGATCGCCGCGCGGGTGGAGGTCGTCCGTCCGGCCGCCGCCGACAACCGGGGCAAGGTGCGTGCGGTGACGGCCGTCACGGTGGGCGAGGACGAGGCGGTCTTCCCCGGGCACTACCCGGGCTTCCCGATCTTCCCCGGGGTCTGCGTGATCGAGTGCGTGCACCTCAGCGGCCTGCGGACCCCTCCGCCGGGCGCGGCCGGTCTGGAGCTGGTGGCGGTGGAGAGCACGCGGTTCCTCAGGCCGGTCTTCCCCGGCGACCGGCTGGAGGTGGACCTGGTGTGGACCGGCGGGTCCGGGTCGTGGCGGTGTGCCGCCAAGGTGGCCACCGAGCGCGGTGCCGCCGCCCAGGTCAGACTGCGGTTCGCGGCCGAGGAGGCGTGATGATCGGTCAGTCCGAGATCAGAAAGGTGCTGCCGCACCGGTTCCCGATGCTGCTGCTGGACCGGGTGACCGAAGTGGTCCCGGGGCAGCGGGTGACCGCGGTGAAGGCCGTGACCTGCAACGAGCCCTGGTACCAGGGGCTCGGCCCGGACGCGGCGCCGGAGGACTACGCCTATCCGCGGGTGCTCCTGCTGGAGTCTTGGTGCCAGTCGGCCGGGCTGCTGGCCACCTGGGAGTCGCCGGATCCCGATGTGCTCGAGGGCCAGGTCATGCTCTTCGGAAGCGTGTCCGGGGTCGAGTACCACCGGCCGGTGCTGCCCGGGGACGTACTGGAACACCGGGCGTCCATCACCCGGGTGGTGGACGACACCGTGATCATCGAGGGCGGTTCCACGGTGGCCGGTGAGCCCGCTCTGACGGTCGGCCTCGCGGTGCTGGCCTTCCGCCCGGCCGGGGAGCTGCGGCCCGGGGACCCGGCCCCCGCCCCCGCCCTCGCCTGACCCCTGGCAACAGACATCCGGTCCCGTGCGGCCGGCCGAATCGCTTTGGAGAACCAATGGCAGAGAACGCATCCCGGGTGGCGCTGGTCACCGGCGGTTCACGGGGAATCGGCCGGGCGACGGTGGTGCGTCTGGCGCGGGACGGCTTCGGTGTCGCCTTCTGCTACCAGTCGAACGAGGCGGCCGCCCTGGAGCTGGAGAAGGAGGTCACCGAGACCGGGGTCCGGGTGCTCAGCCGCAAGGTCGACGTCCGCGACGCCGAGGCGGTGCGCGCGCTGGTCGCGGAGACCGAACAGACGCTGGGTCCGATCGACGTGGCCGTGACCGCCGCCGGTATCACCCGGGACAATCCCCTGCTGCTGATGAAGGACGACGAATGGCATGACGTGCTGGACGTCAACCTCGACGGGGTCTACCACGTCTGCCGCTCCGTGGTGTTCGGGATGATGAAGCGGAAGAGCGGGGTGATCGTCAACATCTCCTCGGTCGCCGGTGTGTACGGCAACGCCACCCAGTCCAACTACTCGGCCTCCAAGGCCGGGATCATCGGGTTCTCCCGGGCCCTGGCCAAGGAGGTCGGGCGGTACGGAATCCGCGCCAATGTCGTCGCCCCGGGGTTCATCGACACCGATATGACCTCCGTGCTCACCGGCCAGGTGAAGGACAAGGCGCTGGAGTCGGTGCCGCTCGGGCGGCTGGGGCGGGCCGATGAGGTCGCCGATCTCGTCTCGTACCTCGTCTCGGACCGTGCGGCCTACGTCACGGGCTCCGTCGTCCAGATCGACGGCGGCATCACCATCTAGCTTCGCCCCGAACCCAGGAGGTTTCGTTGGCCGTCAAGCCACCGCGCTGGTATTTCTCACTCCGCAGCCCCTATTCCTGGCTCGCCTACCGTGAACTCACCGAGAACGCGCCCGATGTGGCGGACGCGATCGAATGGCGCCCGTACTGGGAGCCGGACGAGGTGAGCGAGCGCATGCTTGCCGACGCCGGGATCCACCTCCCTTATGTCGCGATGTCGAAGGAGAAGCACTTCTACATCCTCCAGGACATCAAGCGGGCGACCATCGAGCGTGGTCTGTCGGTGGCCTGGCCGATCGACACCGCTCCCAACTGGGACGTTTCCCATCTCGCCTATCTGGTCGCCGAGGACGCCGGCCGCGGGCGGGACTTCATCGACGCCGTGTACCGGGCCCGCTGGGAGAACGGCATCGACATCTCCGAGCGTGCCACCATGGCCGCGATCGGCCATGAACTCGGCCTCGATCCCGACGCGCTGGCCGGTGCGGTCGACGATCCGGAGATCCGCGGGCGGGGCATCGAGGCCCTGCGGGCGGTGGACCGCGACGGAGTGTTCGGAGTGCCGTTCTTCATCCACCGGCACGACAAGTTCTGGGGCCTGGACCGGCTCTCGGGCTTTGTCGCGAGCGTCCGTGCCAAGGCCGGGACCGCCGCCATGGAACAGCGGGAGAACGACCGCGGGGTCGAACCCGCCCTGCTCGTCCCGGCCGGTGACGCCGGCCACGCCGGTGGCTGCGGCTGACCGGGCCCGCTCACAAAGACCCGATAGACCCGATAGACCCGATAGACCCGATAGACGCTACAGACCCGACAGACCCGATAGATCCGTCAGAAAGGCGATCACGCCATGAGCAACCCCTTCGAGGACGAGAACGGCAGCTACTACGTGCTGGTCAACGACGAGCGGCAGCACTCGCTGTGGCCGGCCTTCGCGGAGGTGCCCGCGGGCTGGACCGTCGTCCACGGCCAGGACAACCGCCAGGCGTGCCTGGACTACATCAACGAGAACTGGACCGACATGCGGCCCAAGAGCCTGGTCGAGGCGATGGGCTGACGCCCGCCGCGCCCTCACCCCGCCACGGGGCCCGACATCCTGACGTCGGGCCCCGTGGTGTGTGTCTGGCAGGTTGCTGCGTGACATTCGGGCGGCACGGCCCGGGGGAGACGAGCCGCACTACTGTTGACGCACTGTTCATCGCACCCGGGGGAACGTGCCATGACCTGGCTGGCTGCCACCAGCATTGACGATCTGTCCTTCGGGCTGCTGATCGTGCTGATCGCCGTGTCGTCGCTGGGCGTCTTCGTCTTCGGCGTCTCGGCCATCTCCGGTCGGCTGCTCGGCATCCGGGTGGGCCCGCTGCGCGCCCTCGGCGCCGGTCTGGTCGGTCTTGGCGCGATGCTCGTCTTCAAGCCGACCATGCACGACCAGCAGAGCATGGGCGTGCTGTACGGCGTGCAGGTGGGCGTGTCCGTCCTCGCCGCGATGGCCACCCTGGTGCTGGCCGAGGTCTTTCTGCCGCGCGGCAGCTGGGCGCTGCCCATGCGGCTGTGGCGCGCGATGCGCAGCCGGCTGCGACGCACCCGCCGCTATTCGCAGATCAGCCGGATCTTCATGCGCCACGGGCTGAGCCGTCCGCTGCGCAGCCGGCACAGCCTGGAACGGGCCCTGCGGCCCGGTGAGTTCGGCGAGCGGATGGCCAGGGGGCTGCGGCTGGCGCTCGAGGAGTGCGGCGGGGCCTTCATCAAACTGGGCCAGCTGCTGTCCACCCGGCGCGATCTGCTGCCCCCGCACTTCATCGACGAACTCAGCCGGCTACAGAGCGATGTGGCGCCCGCGCCGTGGGGGGACGTGGCGGCGCTGCTGCGCGCGGAGCTGGGCAGGCCGGTGGAGGACGCCTTCGAGTGGATCGAGCAGGTCCCGCTCGCGGCCGCCTCGATCGCCCAGGTCCACCGCGCCAAGCTGAGCGGCGGTCCGGTGGTCGTGGTGAAGGTCCAGCGCCCGGGGATCCGCGAGATGGTCGAGCGCGACCTGGACATCGTCATCGCGGTCACCCGCGGCCTCCAGCAGCGGTCCCGGTCCTCCCACGCCATGGGGCTGCGGGACCTGGGCGACGGTTTCTCCACCTCGGTGCGGGAGGAGCTGGACTTCCGGATCGAGGCCAACAACGCCGCGGTGGTGGCGGCGTCCTGCGGCGGGTACGAGGCGGACGCCCTGGTGCGCGTACCCCGGGTGTACGAGGAGTTCACCACGGCCAGGGTGCTGGTCCAGGAGTGGCTGGAGGGGGTCACCTTCGACCGGGCGGCGGCCGTCGCCGACCGCAAGGGGCTGGACCGCCACCGGATCGCCAGGACCGCCTTCGCCGCCATGCTCCACCAGATCCTGAAGGCGGGGGTGTTCCACGCCGATCCGCATCCGGGCAATGTGCTGCTGCTCGACGGCGGGCGGATCGGCCTGCTCGACTTCGGCTCGGTGGGCCGTATCGACCCGTCCGTACGCCATGCCCTCCAGGAGATGCTGGTGGCCGTCGACCGCGGCGACCGGGCCGGTCTGCATGACGCGCTGATGGCCCTGCTCGGCACGAGGGCCACCAGGAGCGAGGACCTGATGCTCAACTCGCTGCTGCTGGAGCGTGAGCTGGGGCAGTTCATGGCCCAGCACCTGGGGGCGGGGGCGCGGCCGGACACCGAGATGTTCACCGCGCTGTTCCAGCTGCTCGCCCGGTTCGGACTCGCCGTGCCGCCGGAGGTGGCCGCCGTCTTCCGGGCCCTGGCGACCATCGAGGGCACCCTGGGCCGGATCACCCCCGACTTCAACATGATCGACGAGGCCCGGGCGATCGCCGTGGACCTCCTCACCGACCGGCTGCGGTTCCGTGCCGCGGGTAACGGGAGCGAGGAGGAGGGCGGGTTCGCGTCCGGGTTCTCGTCCCTGGCGCGGAGCGCGACCCATGAGTTCCTGTCCGCGCTGCCGATGCTGCGGCGGCTGCCCCGGAGGGCGGAGCGGATCGGCGCGTCGCTGGAGGAGGGGCGGTTCACGGTCCGGGTGCGGGTGCTCGCCGACGAGCGGGAGCGGCGCTTCGTCTCCGGGCTGATCCACCAGATGACGGTCACGCTGCTGGGGGCCTGCACCGGGCTGATGGGGGTGGTCCTGGTGGTGTTCGGCACCGGGCGCGGGCCCCGGGTCACCGCGGAGGTGGAGCTGTTCCCGCTGCTCGGCTATCAGATGCTCGCGGTCAGCGCGATCCTCATGCTGCGCGCCCTCTACACCGCGCTGCGCCGGCCGAACACCCACGACACGTTCTAGCTCCCGGCACAGCTGAGCCCTCCGCGGGACGTGGCGCAAGGTGCGATCGTTCATCCGCGGCCGCGTCGTGGTGGTCGCGCCCGCGCGGCGGAGCCGCACATCGACACAGCCCCGCGCCCCTTCGGGGCGCAGCCGAACCGCACCGGACTTCAGCGAGGGCGCTTGCGCACACCCGCGGACCGGCTCCTGGGCGGAGCCGGTCCGGTTTTCTCAGGCGTCGCCGACCAGCAGCGGCTTCTCCCGCATGGTCCAGCCGTTGGCGTCCAGCACCCGCCGTACGCCCGCGACCGAGGTCGACTCCACGAGCAGTTCGACCAGGCCGCGCGGCTGGTCGAGGGAGTGCTCGATGCGCACGTCCTCGATGTTGACCCCGGCCTCGCCGACGGTGGAGAACAGCCGGGCCAGCGCTCCCGGCTGGTCCGGAACGGCCACCGGGATCGCCACGTACTCGGCGGGCCGTGAACGCTGTTTGTGCGGTACGCGGGCGTGGCCCCGGTTGCCGCGCCGCAGCAACTCCTGGAGATCGGCGGCGGCCTGCCGGCGCCCCTCGGACTCCGCGCCGGGCAGCGCCCGCAGGACGGCGATCAGTTGCTCCAGGTCCTTGGCGTAGTCGTCGAGGACGTCGGCCACCGCGTCGGCGTTCGCGGTCAGGATGTCGCTCCACAGGGCGGGTTCGCCCGCCGCGATGCGGGTGACGTCCCGCAGCCCCTGGCCCGACACCCGGATGTGCTCGGCCTCGGCGTGCTCCAGCCGGGCCGCCATCATCGAGGCGACCAGATGGGGTGCGTGCGAGGTCAGGGCGACGGCGCGGTCATGGGCGTCGGTGTCCATCAGGACGGGGACGGCACCGCACAGCGAGACCAGCTCCAGCCCCCGGTTGAGCGCCGAGCGGTCGGTGAGGGGCGAGGGGGTCAGCACCCAGGGGCGCCCCTCGAAGAGGTCGGCGCGGGCCGCGAGCGGACCGGAGCGCTCGGAGCCGGCCAGCGGATGTCCGCCGATGTAGCGGGACGGATCGCCACCGGCCGCGCGGACTTCCTCGTGCGGCCGCACCTTGACGCTGGCCACATCGGTGTAGGTGTGTGCCAGCCCGTCCCGCTGACAGCGGGCGAGCACGGCGCCGATGCTCGCGGGCGGCACCGCGAGGACGGCGAGGTCCACCGGCCCGGGCGGCACCTCCAGCGAGCCCGCCCCCAGGGCCTCGGCGGTCCTGGCGGCCGTGGTGTCGGCGTCGTCCAGGTACACCAGGACGCCCCAGCGGCTCAGGGCGAGGGCGATGGACGTCCCGATCAGCCCGGTTCCGACGACGACGGCGGTCCTCATGTGTCACGTCCCGATGTGGGTCCGGTGGCGCCGGAGCGCTCGATCTCCGCGTGCAGGAAGGCGGCGAGCCGTGCGATGCCGTCCTCGATCTCCGCGGGGCTCAGATAGCTGAAGGAGAGCCGGATCGACCGTTCGCCGCCGGGGCCCGGGTAGAAGTAGGCCATCGGCGTCCAGATGACGCCGTGCTCCTCGGCCGAGCGCAGCAGCGCGGCGTTGTCGGCGGGGAACGGCACCCGGACGGTGAGGAAGAAGCCGCCGCTGGGCCGGTTCCAGCCGATGCCGAGCCGGTCGCGGACGTCCTCGGGGAAGTGGCGGTCCAGCTGCTCGAGGGTGACGCGGAGCGCCTCGCCGTAGTGCTTGGCCGGCACCGCGTTGCGCTCGGTGAGCCGGCCGCCGCAGGCCAGCAGGGCACCGGCGACGGCCGCCTGGCTCAGCGCCGGGGTGTTCACCGTCACCATGCTCTTGATCTTGGCGAGCTCGTCGGCGAGCAGGGTCTCGGCCCCCGACGGATCCCGCACGGGCTGGTCCGCGACGACGAATCCGACGCGGGCGCTGGGGAAGACCGACTTCGAGTACGACCCGAGGTGGATCACCCGCCGTGTGTGGTCCATCGACTTCAGGGTGGGCAGCTGGACGCCGGGGCTGACCAGCCGGTACGGGCTGTCCTCGAGGATGAGCAGATCGTGCCGGGCCGCCAGCTCCAGCAACTCCTCGCGGGCGCGCCGGGACATGGTGTTGCCCGACGGGTTCGAATGGTCCGGCACCACGTAGAAGGCGCGCGGGCGGCGGCCCCGGGCCAGCTCGGCGAGGACGGCGGCCTCCACATCGGCCACGTCGAGACCGTCGGCCCGCTCCTCGACGGGGTGCACGGGCACCCCCAGCAGACTGGCGGCTCCGGTGATGCCCACGTAGCAGGGGCTGGCGACCAGCAGGACGTTCCCGGGGCCCGCGAAGAGCGCGCGCAGGGCCAGCAGCATCCCCTCCTGGGCGCCCACCGTCACCACGATCGCGCCCGGCGGGGCGTCGATACCCTCGTCGGCGCGGAGCGAGTCGGCGATCAGCTCGCGGATCTGGCCGGCGGTCGGGCCGTACTGGTACAGCGCGGTGCGGATGGCCTCGTCCGAGGCGCCGCCCGCGGCCAGGTGGTCGAGATAGCGGCGGATGTGATCGAGGATCTCGTCCTTGTCGAAGAACTCCTCGTACGGCCTTCCGGGGGCGAAGGAGACCACGTCCGGGAAGCGGCCGGTGATCTCGTTCAGGAAGTTCATGGTGTCCAGCACCGGGTCGGACACGCTGCGGTGCAGATCCTGCTTACGCAGTCCGGCCGTGGGGGTGTTTTGGGGTGCGGTCGGTGGCGAGGTGTCCGTCACGCTGCGGTGCAGATTCTCCTTGTGCAGGGTCGCCGTGGCGGTGCCCGGCGGGTGCGGCCGGTCGTGGAGCGGCGCCCCGCCGGACGGGCGGTGGCGCACCGCGGTGGTGTCCTCCGGCCCGGCCAGTACCGCGGCGGCCGCGTCGGCGACGGTGGTGGTGCCGGTCAGCGTCATGGCCTCCGACAGCTCGTCCAGGACCAGGCCCAGGACGCCCGCCGCGCCGGTCCCGCCCGCCACGGCCAGTCCGTGCAGCACCGGGCGGCCGAGCAGCACGGCGTCCGCCCCCAGGGCGAGGGCGGCCAGGACATCCCGGCCGCGGCGGACGCCGCCGTCCAGGAGCAGGGCGCAGCGGCCGTCCACGGCGGCGGCGATCGGGGCGAGCACGTCCAGGGTGGCCGGTGCCCCGTCCAGCTGCCGTCCGCCGTGGTTGGAGACCACGATGCCGTCCACACCGGCGGCGATCGCGCGCCGGGCGTCCTCGGTGGTCATGACGCCCTTGACCAGTACGGGCAGTCGGCTGACCGAGCGCAGCCAGGCGATGACCGACCAGTCGAGCGAGGGGTCGAGGCCGGTGCGCCCGTGCTCGGACGGGGACGAGTAGTCGGCCTCGTCAGCGGGCAGGTTGGCGGGCGCGATGTGCGGCGGCAGCCGGAAGTCGTTGCGCAGGTCGCGCAGTCGGCGGCCGAGCCGCGGGGTGTCGACGGTCAGGACCAGCGCCTCGAACCCCGCGGCCTCCGCGTGTTCGATGAGCCGCCGGGTCGTGTCGCGGTCGCGGAAGCAGTAGACCTGGAGCCACAGCGGCGAGGTGGCGGCCGCGGCGATCTCCGCGAAGGTGCGCCCGGCGAAGGTGCTCACCACGAGCGGGAGGCCGGCCGCGCCCGCGGCCCGCGCGGTGGCCGTCTCGCCGTCGGGGTGCATCAGGGTGTGGTAGGCCATGGGCGCCACGGCCACCGGTGCCCCCCACCGCCGTCCCAGGATCGTGGTGGACGGGTCGCACTCACCCGCCCCGGTCAGGACCCGGGGGCTGAGCCGGGTGCGGTCGAACGCCGCCCGGTTGGCGGCGAGCGTCCGCTCCTCCCCGGCCCCGCCCTCGATGAAGTCCCAGACCTCCGGGCCCAGTCGGGTGCGCGCCCGCTCGGCGTACTCATCGAGGGACAGCGGCGGCCGGGAGGCGCCGGAGGGGGCCGTGCGGCCGGTCACGAGTTGGCCGCCCGGGCGCGCTCGACGGCCTCGTACAGCGCGCGGATGTTGGAGCTTCCGAAGCCCTGGGCCCCGTGGCGCTGGATGAGTTCGAAGAACAGCGTGCGCCGCTCGAAGGGCGAGCGGGTGAAGAGCTGCAACAGGTAGCCCCACTCGTCGCGGTCGGCGAGCACATTGGTCTTGCGCAGATCGGTGATGGTCTCGTCGAGGTTGTCTATCCGCTCGGCGAGGGCGTCGTAGTAGGTGCCGGGGGTCTGGAGGAACTCGATTCCCCGGGTCTCGAACTCCACGACGGCCGGGATGATCTCGTCCACGAGGAACGCCAGGTGCTGCACCCCCGGGCCGCCGTTCCGCTCCAGGAATTCATCGATCTGGCCCGGCTTCTTGGTGCTGTCGGGCTCGATGATGGTGAAGGTGATCCCGGCCGAGGGGCTGCGCACCACGATGGAGTCCATGGCCTGCTCGCCGACGGCGACGTATTCGCTGGAGTACTGCTCGAAGCCGAATCCCTCGATGTAGTACCGGACCGTGTCGTGCAGGGTGCCGGCGTCGAGACAGACCGCGATGTGGTCGAGCAGCCGCAGTTCGGTCGCGGTGCCGGCCCGGGCGGCGCCCTTCGGCGACGCGACCCAGTCCCGGCCCGGGGGCAGCCCGTGCGGCCGGTCCGCGGAGCGCTTGAGGAGGGTGTGGCGGACGGCGCCGAAGCCGGAGACGGCGGGGCCGGCCGGGTTGCCGGAGGTCAGATCGCGGGCGCCGGCGGCCAGGGCGCCCTCGTGGGCCGCGAGGGGGTCCTCGCAGGCGAAGGCGATGTCGGCGATGCCGTCACCGTGTTCGGCCAGGAAGTCGGCCGTGCCCGGTCCCGAGGTGATGACGAGCTGGATTTCCTGTCGGCGGAGCAGGATCGATTCCAGCGCGCCGGTCCGGCACCGGGCCTCTTCCTGAAAACCCATACCGGACACGAAATAGTCCGTGGTTTTCCGCTGATCGCTGGTGTAGATCTCGATGTACTCGACGTCATGCGCGGTCACGATGCTCCCCATCCGACGATTGCCTCGCCACACATGTGTGTGTGCAACTCGTGGAATCGCACGGTACCGGGATGGAGAAGCGGAGCCATGGGCCGCCAAGAATTCTTCTATAGACGGAAAGAGACGGGTGCGGCACTTTCGCGGAAGGCGGTGTAGTGCGTAGCGCCGAGAAGGTCCGCCGACCGCGTCAATCGCCTCTTTTCGGGCGGTCAGCGGTGATCGTGAAGACGGTCGGCGGACCCTGGCAATGGCTTATTCGATTCTCTTCATTTGAACGCTTTGCGGCGCACCGCGTAAGCGTAGGTGACGGCGGCCAGCAGCGGCCCCCAGGCCAGCAGCGGCAGATAGGCGGTGACGAACACCCAGGCCCGCCAGCCGAGTTCACCGACGTCATGGATGAGCGATCCGCGCCAGCCGCCGCCCTCGAACTCGCGGCCGTCCAGGGCGCGCCCTTGCAGCGAGAGGACCAGGGTCATGGTCCAGGTGACGGTGAGGGCCACCGCGCCGAGCGCGGCGGGAATGATCGCGGAGAGCGGCCGTACGCGTTTCCCGGCGAGGAAGGGGACCCAGCGCGGCCACACCTCGCCCCAGGTGGAGACCAGCCCCACGGCGAGGAAGGCCAGCCCCTCGGCGATGACGGACAGGATGACGACGTAGATCTCCAGCGGCAGCCAACCCGGCAACTGTCCCCGGCCGATGTCCACGTTCTTGGTGAGCGGAACACCGAAGGTGACCTGGGCGATGCGCCACAGCCCCGAGGGCAGCACGACCAACGGGATCAGAAAGGCCGCACGCCGGGCCCAGAGGGGCACCCCTTCGGCGGGAGTGCCGTGCAGCTTTCGATAGCCACGGGAAACGGCGGTAAGGATTCCGGACACGGGGCCCTCCAGGAAACACCGGGAAACGTGCGTCCGTTGCTGGATCGCTGCCAGGAGGATGGCATACGGCATCCCGCACGCGACTCCTCCCACGGAGGCAAACCCACACGCCGTCGGGTGGAGCGCCCCTTCGCCCCCTCCTCCGTCCGGATGACCGTGCGGGAGGGGACGAACGGCTTTCGAACACGCTCCGTGGGAGCTCGATAGAAATCCTCGAAGTGCGCCGGGGAAGCGCGGAAAAGCCTGCTATCAACGGGTCGGAGACGTAAGTTCACCCACCCTGCTTCCGCGATATGCGGCACGGGCCGACCGAGAGGACCGGACACATGGCCGAGGAGACCAGCCGGGCGCCGGAGGTGCTGGGTGAGGACTTCATCCGGGACCCGTACCCGGTGTACGCCCGGCTCCGCGAGCGGACCCCGGTGGCGCGGGTCGTGCTCGGCGGTGCACCGATGTGGCTGGTGCTCCGCCATGAGGCGGCGCGTGCCGCGCTGACCGAGCCGAAACTGCACAAGGACCCCGAGCGCTGTGCCCGGCTGGCCGCCAGGCACGCGGGCATCGACCCCGTCGCGCAGCCCGCCGAGAAGTCGCCCGGACAGCGGATGCTGGTGGAGCACATGCTGGGCATGGACCCGCCCCACCACACCCGGCTGCGCAAGCTGGTGGCCAAGGCGTTCACCGCACGGCAGATCCAGGCGCTCCGGCCGCGGATCGAGCACACGGTCGGCGCCCTGCTCGACGACATCGCGGGGCAGGGCGAGGTGGATCTGCTGAAGGCGTTCGCCTTCCCGCTGCCGCTCACCGTGATCTCCGAGATGATCGGCGTCCCCGAGGCCGACCAGGCCGCCTTCGGAGCGTGGTCCAACGCGCTGACCGTGGCCGTCCAGCCGCAGGAGATGCACCGCATCGCCGACCAGATGGCGGAGTACCTCACCGGGCTGATCGCCGCCAAGCGGGCCGCCCCGGCCGACGACCTGATCAGCGGGCTGATCCAGGCGCGGGACGACGAGGACCGGCTCAGCGAGAACGAGCTGGTGTCGATGGTCTTCCAGCTCCTGGTGGCCGGATACGAGACCACCGCGCATCTGATCGGCAACGGGATGCTCGCCCTGCTGCGCCACCCGGAGCAGCTCGCCGCCCTGCGCGCGGACCGGTCGCTGCTGCGGGGCGCGGTCGAGGAGTTCTGCCGCTACGACAACTCGCTGCACCTGAACACGCTCTCGGTGACCTCGGAACCGGTGGAGATCGCCGGTGTCCGCGTCCCGGCCGACGAGTTCGTCCTCGTCTCGCTCGGCTCGGCCAATCACGACCCCGAACGCTTCGAGGACCCCGAGCGGTTCGACATCCGCCGGGAGTCCGGCGGGCATCTGGCGTTCGGCCACGGCATCCACCACTGCATGGGCGCGCCCCTCGCCCGGTCGCAGGCCGAGATCGCCGTCGGTGCGCTGCTCGACCGCTTCCCGCGGATCGAACTGGCCGTGGCGCCGAAGGAGTTGCGCCGCGAGGTGAACCTGACCCGGGGGCTGGAGTCACTGCCGGTCCGGCTCGGCTGAGCGAGGCGGACCGGACCGGCGTACCGGCCGATGATGAGGAGTCTGATGGATATCGCAATCTCCGCGGCGGGTCTGCGGAAGACCTACGGCGACAACGAGGTGCTGGGCGGCATCGATCTGTCCGTCGAGGCGGGCACCGTCTACGGGCTCCTGGGCCCCAACGGCGCCGGCAAGACGACCACGGTGCGGACGCTGTCGACGCTGATCAAGCCCGATGAGGGCACCGCGACGGTGGCGGGCTACGACGTGCTGAGCCAGGCGCACGAGGTGCGCCGCAGCATCGGGCTGACGGGTCAGTACGCCGCGCTGGACGGTGAGTTGACCGGCCGCGAGAACCTGGTGCTGATGGGAACGCTGCTGCACATGGGCCGCAAGCGGGCCCGTGCCCGCGCGGATGAGGTGCTGGAGATGTTCGACCTCACCGATGCCGCCGACCGGGTCGTCAAGACCTACTCGGGCGGTATGCGCCGCAGGCTGGACCTGGGCGCCAGCCTGACCGGGAGCCCGCCGGTGATCTTCCTGGACGAACCGTCCACGGGTCTGGACCCGGTCAGCCGGAACGCGCTGTGGGACATGGTGCGCAAGCAGGTCGCCGAGGGGGTCACCGTGTTGCTGACCACCCAGTACCTGGAGGAGGCCGACCAGCTCGCCGACCGTATCGCGCTGATCGACAAGGGGCTGGTGGCGGCGGAGGGCACGCCCGACGAGCTGAAGCGGAAGGTCGGTGGCGAGCGGCTGGAGATCACCGTACGGACCACCGAGATGGTGGAGGCGGCCCGGGTCGCGCTGGCCCGGATCTCCGCGCGGGGCTCCGCCCCGCCGGTCGTCGACGACAGCGGGATGCGGGTGTCGATCGCGCTGGAGACCGGTATCGCCGGTGTCTCCGCGGCGGCGTCGGAGCTCCAGGGGGCCTCGGTCGAGGTGGTCGACTTCCTGGTGCGGCGCCCCTCGCTGGACGACGTGTTCCTGGAGCTGACCGGAGCCGGACCCGAGGGCGAAGGAGCCGGACCCGAGGCCGAAAAGGCCGGAACCGAGGCCGAACTGGAGGCGACGAGCCGATGAGCACCTATGTCCTGAGCGATGCGTTCGCCCTGGCGGGCCGCCACATACGGCACCTGAAGCGGGCACCGCAGCGGATCCTCAGCATCACCCTGATGCCGATCATGTTCGTGTTCCTCTTCGGCTATCTCTTCGGCAGTTCGATGAGCGTGCCGGAGGGCGACTACCACGAGTACATCATGGCGGGCATCTTCACCCAGATGATGCTGGCCGGCGTCATCAACACCGGTGTGGGGGTGGCCGAGGACCTCTCCAACGGCCTGGTGGACCGGTTCCGTTCGCTGCCGATGAGCAGGGGCTCGGTGCTGCTCGGCCGGACCCTCTCCGATGTGCTGCTCAACGCGATCTCCTGCACCGCGATGCTCTCCGTCGGCCTGCTCATCGGCTGGCGCATCCACGGCGGGCCGCTCAAGGCCCTCGCGGGCTTCGGTCTGCTGCTGCTGCTCGGTTACGCCACGGCGTGGCTCGGCGCGCTCATCGGGCTGCTGCTGCGCGATCCGCAGGCGGTCAACTCGGTGGCCATGGTGATCACCATGCCGCTCACCTTCCTGTCGGCGACCTTCTACCCGGCCCAGAACCTGCCGGGCTGGGTGCGTCCGGTGGCCGAGTGGAACCCGGTGACCACCCTGACCACCGGGATGCGGGAGCTGTGGGGCAACCCCACGGGGAACGGCGCCGATCCGGCGTTCCCGCTGCGGCATCCGGTGGCGGCCTCGCTGATCATGGTGGTGGCCCTGCTGATCGTCGTGATCCCGCTGGCCAACCGGGCCTACGAGCGGGCCGCCGCGCGCTGAGCCGCGGCCGCGGGACACCCGGGCCGAAGCCGAAGCCCGAAGCCGAAGCCCGAAGCCCGGACGACCGAGAGCGGTCGTCCGGGCTTCGGCTTCGGCGCCGCCGGGTCAGCTGCCCAGATGCGCACGCCAGGTGTCATGGAGGCGGGCCAGGTGCTCGAAGCCGCCGATCACCTCATCGGTCGGCACACCGAAGTCCACCAGACAGGCGACCTCGTCCACCCCCGCGTCCTTCAGCTGCTTGAGCATCGCCATGCAGTCGTCGACGGTGCCGAACATCCCGCTGGTCTCGAAGTACCGGTCGAAAGCCTGGGCCACCAGGAACTGACGGTCCTCCGGGCCCATGCTCTTCAACTCACGGGACATGTCCGCGCCCTGGGCGCCCGCCGCCTCGGCCGCCTTGATCAGCAGGTCGAAGGAGCTGGCCAGGTAGCGGGAGAACGGCTCGCGCACGGTCTCCCGCACGGCGTCGCGGTCGGTGCCCACGAAGGTGTGCACCATCACGGCCACATGCCCCGGCCCGGCCGAGGCGGGCTGGTGCTCCCGGTGCGCCCGGCGGTACTCCTCGATGCGCTGGGCGAGGACCTCGACCTCCTGGCCGAGCAGATGGGTGAGCATCCCCATCCCGTGCTCACCGGCCAGCGTGAACGTCGCCGGGGTGCCGCCGCTGGTCAGCCACATCGGGAGCGCGGGCTGGACGGGCGGCGGGAACATGGTCAACTCCACCGTCTCGCCCGCCCCGTCGGTCAGGGGCACGCTCTCCCGCCGCCAGAGCCGGCGGATCGTCTCGACCGTCTCCATCAGCCCGGACTTGCGGGTCTCGTAGTTCTCCGGGCGGAGCGCGAAGTCCGCGGCGTGCCAGCCCGAGGCGAGCGCCACCCCGGCCCGGCCGCCCGAGAGATTGTCGACGACCGACCACTCCTCGGCGATCCGCATCGGGTGGTGCAGCGGCGCCACGACGCTTCCGGCGCGCACCGCGACCCGTTTGGTGACCGCCGCCACCGCGGCACCCGTCACCGCGGGGTTGGGGTAGAGCCCGCCGAACGGGTGGAAGTGGCGCTCGGGGGTCCACACCGCGGTGAAGCCGTTGTCGTCGGCGAACCGGGCGCCGTCCAGCAGCAGCCGGTAGCGGTCGCGCTCCTCGGTGTCGTTGTTGGCGAAGTAGAACAGGCTGAAATCCATGGCTCCTCCGGAAAGCGAAAGAAAAGCGCCCGGGGCGCGCTGACGGCGGGTCCCGGGCGGTGTAGCTGCTGTGCGCCGTTCAGAAACGCACCGGCAGGTCGATCATCGGGCGGACCATCAGGCCGGGCCGATAACGCACCTCCGAGGGGTGCACGGCCAGCCGGATGCCGGGAAAGCGTTCATAGACCCGTCGAATCGCCAGCTCGGTCAGCGCCTTGGACATATGGGAGCCCAGGCAGTAGTGGATTCCGTGGCCGAAACTCACATGCGCGGGCTTGGGGCGGGTGATGTCCAGCTCCGCCGGACCGTCGGGGAAGGCGTGCGGATCGTGGTTCGCCCCGGCCAGCGAAATGATGATGATCTCGTCCTTGGGGATTTTCACCCCGCACAGTTCGACCGGCTCCAGCGTGACCCGCTGAAGGGAGTTGATCAGCGGGCTGGTGAACCGCAGCAGCTCCTCGACCGCGTTCGGCAGCAGGCTCCAGTCGGCCCGGATCCTGTCGGCCTCGCCGGTGTGGGTGAGCAGCGCCGCGAAGGAGCCGTTGAGCAGGCTGGTCGTGGTGTCGTTGCCGCCGGTCATCAGGGCGAAGGCGGTGGACAGCGCCTCCGCGGCGGTCAGCCGCTTGTCCTCGTCGGCGTGCACCAGCGCGGAGATCAGATCGTCCTGCGGAGTCCGCTGCTTGGTGGCGATCAGCGCCTTGAGGTAGTCCGACAGCTGCCGGGTGTGCTCGGCGATGATGCCCGTCGGGTCGCTGGCGTCCACCCGGCGCAGCGTGTTCGTCCACACCAGGAACCGCGGCCAGTCGGCGTCGGGCACGCCCATCAGCTGCGCGATGGTGATGATGGGAAGCGGTTCGTTGAGCCCGGAGACCAGGTCCCGGTTGTCCGTCCGCACCATCGTATCGAGCAGATCGTCGACCACCTTCTCCCAGCCGTCGCGCAGTCCTCGCACCCGCTTGGGGGTGAAGGCGAAGGTGAGCGCCTTGCGCAGCGGGGTGTGGCGCGGCGGGTCGGAGTTGGCCAGATGGTTGCTGATCTCGTCGGCGGGCTTGATCTCCTGGCCGAGCTGCTTGCCGAGCGCCGCGTAGAGCTTGCCGATGTCCCGGCCGAGCCGGGGGTCGGAGAGCGCGTCGCGGACGTCGTCGTAGCGGCTCACCACCCAGGCCCGTACCCCGTCCGGGGTCTCCACCCGGCACACCGGCTGTTCCTCGCGCAGTTGGGCGAGGAAGGGATAGGGATTCTGTGTGTACTCGTCGCTGAACATCCAATAGCGGGACAGCGTGCCGGTGTTCGTCACCAGTACTCCCTGAAGTCGCGGTGCGGGTGGCGGGCCCGCGGGCGATTGACGGCGCGCGGCCGAACCGATGACAGCACGGCCGGACCGGAACGGTCAGCGGCAATGTGAATTCTTCGAAGTGGCCACACTTCCACGCCGCGCGGTGCGCAAAACGAAGTTTTTGCAGCGCCGTTGCCCGGTGGGCCGACCGGAGATGAGACTCGGCGATCCAGGCTGGTGGCAGGCGACCGAGCCCTTTTTGTCGGCGACCCGGAATGACGAGTGGAGATTTCCATAATGACGCGAGCAGCCATCGACGACGTCCTTCCGCTGTGGCCACTCCAGGAGGGTCTGCTGTTTCAGACCCTGTACGGGGAAGAGAAACTCGATGTCTACGTCGCCCAGATCCTGATCGACCTCGATGGCCCCCTGGACGCCGGGACCATGCGCGACTCGGTGGCCACCCTGCTGCGCCGGCACCCCAATCTGCGGGCCAGTTTCCGGTACGAGAAGCTGAGCCGGCCCGTGCAGGTGATCGCGCGCGAGGTCCCGGTGCCGTGGCGGGAGTTCGACCTCACCGGGCTCGACGAGCGGGCCCAGGAGCGGGAGCTGGAGCGGCTCGCCGCCGAGGAGGCGGCGCACCGGTTCGACCTGGGCGCCGGGCCGTTGCTGCGCTTCACGCTGATCAAGCTGGGCCCGAACACCAGCCGGCTGATGTTCAACTCGCACCACATCCTGCTCGACGGGTGGTCCACCGCCCGGCTCATGTTCGAGCTCTTCGAGATCTACCACCGCCGTGGCGACGACTCGGGCCTGCCGCCGGTGACGCCGTACCGCGAAGCCTTGAGCTGGCTGGAGCGGCAGGACCGGGCGGCGGCGGAGAACGCCTGGCGCACCGTGCTCGCAGAGGTGGAGGAGCCCACGCTGCTCGCGCCCGACGACGCCGGGGCGCGGACCGCGCCGGCCGAGCTGGTCATCGCCATGCCCGATGAGCTGGCCGCCCGGGTGCGGGAGACCGCCCGGCGCAACGACCTCACGCTGAGCGCGGTGTTCCAGGGCTGCTGGGCACTGCTGCTGGGGCAGCTGACCGGCCGTGACGACGTGGTGTTCGGCTCGACCGTGTCGGTGCGCCCCGCCGAGCTGACCGGCGCGGACCAGATGGTCGGCCTGTTCATCAACTCGGTGCCGGTCCGGGTGCGGGTGCGCCCCCAGGAGAGCCTGCTGTCCCTGCTGACCGGGATGCAGCGCCAGGCGGCCGGAATGGTCGAGCACCACCACCTCAGCCTCCCGGACATCCAGCGGGCGGCCGGGCGCGGCACCCTGTTCGACACGCTCACCGTCACCGAGAACTACCCCATGGGCGGGGACGACCTGCCCGAGCTGCCCGGTGACCTCACGCTGACGGGCGCCAGGGGCACCGACGCCAACCACTACCCGCTGAGCATCGCGGCGCTGCCGGGCGACGGGCTGCGGCTGCACTTCGGCTACCGGCAGGAGCTCTTCACCCGCGAGGACATCGAGGTGCTCGGCGACCGCTTCCGCCGCCTCTTCGCGGCCTTCGCGGACGATCCGGAGCAGCTGATCGGCCGACTGCCCCTGCTGAGCGACGCCGAGGCGGACCGCATGCTCGCCCTGGGCATGCCCGCGCGGCCGCTGCCGGGCGGTGACGTCATCCCCGCGCTCTTCGCCGAACAGGTACGGCGCCATCCGGACGCCGTCGCCCTGGTCCACGAGGACACCTCGCTCTCCTACGCCGAACTGGACCGCCGCGCCAACCGCCTGGCCCGCACCCTGATCGAGCGGGGCGCGGGGCCGGAGCGGGTGGTCGCGCTCGCCCTGCGGCGCTCTCCCGAGCTGGTCGTCGCCATGCTGGCGGTGCTCAAGGCGGGCGCGGCCTACCTGCCGGTGGACATCTCCTATCCGGCCGACCGGATCGCCTATCTGCTCACCGACGCAGACCCGGCGCTGGTCCTGGCCACCGCCGCGTCGGCGGAGGTGATTCCGGACGTCTGCGCCGCGCCGAGGGTGCTGCTGGACGACCCGGCCACCGTCCGCGAGACCGACGCCCGGCCGGACACCGATATCGAGCCGGGCGAGCGGCGGGCGGCGATGACGTCCGCCAACCCCGCCTACGTCATCTACACCTCCGGCTCCACCGGCCGTCCGAAGGGCGTCATGGTGACGCACTCCGGTCTCGCCGGTCTGGTCGCCACCAATGTCGAGCGGTTCGAGGTGGGGCCCGGCAGCCGGGTGCTCCAGTTCTCGTCACCCAGCTTCGACGCCGCCGTCTGGGAGACCTACACCGCCCTGCTCACCGGCGCCGCGCTGGTGCTCGCCCCCGCGACACGGCTTCGGCCAGGCCGGGCGCTGGTCGACCTGGTCGCCGAGCACCAGGTCACCCACGCGCTCATCCCGCCCGCCGCGCTGGCCGTGCTCACCGAGGACCTGCCGTCGATACGCCTGCTGGTGGTCGGCGGTGAGGCGTCCGCGCCGGAGCTGGTCGAGGCGTGGTCCGTCAACCGGACGATGATCAACGCCTATGGGCCGACCGAGAGCACGGTCTGCGTCTCCCTCAGCGAGCCGCTCTCCGGCGCGGTGGCGCCGCCCATGGGCACCGCCCTCGGCACCGCGCGGCTGCGGGTGCTCGACGGCGCGCTGCGGCCGGTGCCGCCGGGTGTCACCGGGGAGCTGTACGTCTCCGGGCCCTGCCTGGCGCGCGGCTATCTGAACCGGCCCGGTGTGACCGCCGAGCGCTTTGTCGCCGATCCGTATGCGGGCGGCGGGACACGGATGTACCGCACCGGCGACCTGGTGCGCTGGAACGCCGAGGGCGACCATCCCGTGCTGGAGTTCGCCGGCCGGGCCGACGACCAGGTCAAGATCCGCGGATTCCGGATCGAGCTGGGGGAGATCGAGTCGGTCCTGGCCGCGCACGAGCGGATCGACCGCGCGGTGGTCGTGGTGCGTGAGCCGACCCCGGGCGACAAGCGACTCGTCGCCTATCTGGTGCCGGTGAGCGGAGGAGAGGTGCCCGCCCCCACCGCCTTGCGCGAACACGTGGGCGCCTCGCTGCCCGAGTACATGGTGCCCTCGGCGTTCGTCGCCCTCGACGCCCTCCCGCTCACCCCCAACGGCAAACTGGACCGCAAGGCGCTGCCCGAGCCCGGCGGCGCGGCCGGGCCGGCCGGGCGCGGGCCGCGCACCCCGCAGGAGGAGATCCTGTGCGCGCTCTTCGCCGAACTGCTCGGCGTGCCCGAGGTGGGGGTGGACGACGACTTCTTCGACCTCGGCGGCCACTCGCTGCTGGCCACCCGGCTGGTCACCAGGACCCGCGCGGTCTTCGGCGAGGAGCTGTCGCTGCGCGCGGTGTTCGAGACGGCCACGCCCGCCGGGATAGCCCGCAGGCTGCACCAGGCCGTGGACGGCCGGCCCGCGCTGGAGGCGGGGCCGCGCCCCGAGCGGGTACCGCTGTCCTTCGCCCAGCACCGGCTGTGGTTCCTGGACCGGTTCGAGGGCGCCAAGTCGATCTACAACGTCCCGCTCACCGTGCGGCTGACCGGCGAACTGGACCTGGACGCGCTGCGCCATGCCTTCCATGACGTCCTGGCCAGGCACGAGAGCCTGCGGACGGTGTTCCCGGACGTGGACGGCGACCCGTACCAGCGGGTGCTGGATCCCGCGGACGCCGAACTCGACCTGTCCCTGGTGGATCTGAGCGCGGCACCGGAGCGGCTGGACGAGGCGCTCCAGGAGGAGGCGTCCGCCGGGTTCCGGCTGGCCGCCGAACTCCCGCTGCGGGTGCGCGTCTTCCGCACCGGCGCCCAGACGTACGTCCTGCTCGTGGTGATGCACCACATCGTCGGGGACGGCTGGTCGCTGGGCGTCTTCGGCCACGACCTCTCGCTCGCCTACACGGCCAGGCTGAAGGACACCGCGCCGTCCTGGGAGCCGCTGCCCGTGAGTTACGCGGACTACACGCTGTGGCAGCGGCGCGTACTGGGCGAGGAGGCGGACGAGAACAGCGCGATCGCAAGGCAGTTCGCCTACTGGTCGGACGCCCTGGCCGGGATCCCCGACGAGCTCAACCTCCCGGTGGACCGGCCGCGCCCCGCGGTGGCGAGCTACGCGGGCGACACCGTGACGTTCCACCTCCCCGAGGAGCTGCACAAGCGGCTGCTCACCATCGCCCGTACCTCCCAGGCCAGCCTGTTCATGGTGGTCCAGGCCGCGCTTTCGGTGCTGTTGTCGCGGTCCGGCGCGGGCACCGACATCCCCGTGGGCACGCCGATCGCCGGTCGTACCGACGACGCCCTCGACGGACTGGTCGGATTTTTCCTCAACACACTGGTGCTGCGCACCGACACGTCCGGCAACCCGACCTTCCGCGAGCTGGTCCAGCGGGTGCGGGAGACCGACCTGGCCGCGTACGCCAACCAGGACGTGCCGTTCGAGCGCCTGGTCGAGCAGCTCAACCCCGAGCGCTCCCTCGCGCGCCACCCGCTGTTCCAGGTGATGTTCACCGTGCAGAACAACCGCCCGGCCGAACTCGCGCTGCCGGGCCTGCGGGTGGACCAGTACGACCACCTCGGCGACATGGCCAAGTTCGACCTGTTCGTCGGGCTGACCGAGCGGCGCACACCCGATGGCGCACCGGACGGTCTGGCCGGGTGGATGGAGTACAGCACGGATCTGTTCGACCGGGAGACGGTCCAGAACCTCGCCGACCGGCTGATCCGGGTGCTGGCCGGGGCGGCCGAGGACCCGAAGCGGCCGATCGGCTCCCTGGACCTGCTCGACCCGATCGAGCGGCACCGCCAGCTGACCGCCTGCAACGACACCGCGCACCGGTTCGACGGGGCCTTCCTGCCCGAACTGCTCGAGCGACAGGCGCACGCGCTGCCGGACGCCCCGGCCGTGGTGCACGGCGACACACGGATGTCGTACGCCGAGCTGAACGCGGCGGCGAACCGGCTGGCACATCTGCTGATCTCACGGGGCACCGGTCCTGAGGACACGGTCGGCATCGCGCTGCCGCGCTCGGCGGAGCTGCTGGTGGCGGTGTGCGCGGTGCTCAAGACCGGAGCGGCCTATCTGCCCATCGACCCGGAGTACCCGGCCGAGCGCGTCTCCTTCATGCTGGCCGACGCGGCGCCCTCGGTGGTGCTGACCCGGACCGGGGTGCTGCCGGACGGTCACCGGGCCCCGCTCCTCGCCCTCGACACACTTCAGACCGCCGCCCTCCTGGCCGGGCAGGCGGACACCGACCCCACCGACGCGGATCGCGTCCGGCCGCTCCACCCGGCCGCCCCGGTCTACGTCATCTACACCTCCGGCTCCACCGGCCGCCCCAAGGGCGTCGTGATGCCCGCGGGCGCCATGGCCAACCTGGTCGCCTGGCACCACGCGGAGATCGGCGGCGGCGCCGGGACGCGGGTCGCGCAGTTCACCGCGATCAGCTTCGACGTCTCCGCCCAGGAGATCCTGACCACCCTGCTCACCGGCAAGACGCTGGTGGTCCCGGACGACGCGGTGCGCCGCGACGCCGCCGCCCTCACCCGGTGGCTGGAGGAGCACCGGATCAACGAGCTGTACGCCCCCAACCTGGTGGTGGACGCCGTCGCGGAGGCCGCCGTCGAGAGCGGTACCGCCCTCGGCGAGCTGCGGGTGATCGCCCAGGCGGGCGAGGCGCTGGTGCTCACCCCGAGGCTGCGCGCCTTCCAGGCCGACCGCCCGTGGCTGCGGCTGCACAACCACTACGGCCCCACCGAAAGCCATGTGATCACGGCCACCACCCTGCACGGCGACCCCGCGAACTGGCCCGCCACGGCGCCGATCGGACGCCCGGTCTGGAACGACCGGGTCTATGTCCTGGACGACGCGCTGGGCCCGGTGCCCGCGGGGGTCGTCGGGGAGCTGTACCTGGCCGGCGCCGGGCTGGCCCGCGGCTATCTGAAGCGGCCGGGCCTCACCGCGGAGCGCTTCGTGGCCGACCCCTTCGGCCCGGCCGGATCCCGGCTGTACCGCACCGGTGACCTGGTGCGCTGGGGCAAGGACGGACAACTGCTGTTCGTGGGGCGGGCCGACCACCAGGTCAAGGTGCGCGGCTTCCGGATCGAGCTCGGCGAGATCGAGACGGCGCTCGCCGCCCACCCCGACCTCGCCTCGGTGGCCGTCCTGGCCCGGCAGGACCGGCCCGGGGCCCACCAGCTGGTCGGCTATCTGGTCCCGCCCACGGGACGGACCGCCCCGGCCCCGGCCGAACTGCGCAAACACCTGGCCGCCACGCTGCCCGACTACATGGTGCCCAGCGCGTTCGTCGTACTGGACGCGCTGCCGCTGACCCCCAACGGCAAGCTGGACCGCCGGGCGCTGCCCGCGCCGGTCCGGGAGGACGCCGAGCGGCGGGAGCCGGCCACACCGCGGGAGGCCGCGCTGTGCGGGCTGTTCGCCGAGGTGCTCGGGGTGGCCGAGGTGGGAGTCGACGACAGCTTCTTCGACCTCGGTGGCCACTCCCTGCTCGCCACCCGGCTGACCAGCCGGATCCGTACGACCCTGGGCGCGGAGCTCGGGGTGCGCGACCTGTTCGAGTCGCCGACGCCCGCCGGCCTCGCCGGGCTGATCGGCGACGCGGGCGGGGCGCGGCGCGCGGTGACCAAGCGGGAGCGGCCCGAGGAGGTGCCGCTGTCCTTCGCCCAGCGCAGGCTGTGGTTCCTGGGCCGGTTCGAGGGGCCGAGCGCCACCTACAACCTGCCGATGGCCCTGCGGCTGACCGGTGAGCTGGACCGGGAGGCGATGCGCGCGGCGCTGGCCGATGTGGTCGGCCGCCACGAGAGCCTGCGCACCGTCTTCCCGGAGGTGGACGGCCGCCCCCGCCAGGTGGTGCTGGACGTGGTGCCCGAACTGCCGGTGGCCGAGGTCACCGAGGCCGGTCTGGAGGCGGCGCTCACCGAGGCCGCCGGGTACGCGTTCGACATCGCCACCGAGATACCGGTCCGGGCGTGGCTGTTCGCGCTGAGCCGGACCGAGCACGTACTGGCGCTGGTGGTCCACCACATCGCGGGCGACGGCTGGTCGATGGCCCCGCTGGGCCGCGATCTGTCCACCGCCTACGCGGCCCGGAGCGCGGGCCGCGCCCCGGAGTTCACCCCGCTGCCCGCGAGTTACGCCGACTACACGCTGTGGCAGCACGAGGTGCTGGGCAGCGAGGACGACCCGGACAGCACCATCTCCCGGCAGGCCGCGTTCTGGCGGTCGGCCCTGGAGGGCGCGCCGGAGGAGCTGGCGCTGCCCGCCGACCACCGCCGTCCGCCCGCCATCAGCTACCGCGGCGATATGGTCACCTTCCGCTTCGACGCCGAGGTGCACCGCGGCCTGCGCGAGCTGGCCCTGGAACACCGGGCCAGCCTCTTCATGGCCGTCCAGGCCGGTCTGGCCGCGCTGCTCAGCAGGCTCGGCGCGGGCACCGACATCCCGCTCGGCACGGCGATCGCGGGCCGCACCGACGACGCCCTGGACGACCTGATCGGCTTCTTCGTCAACACGCTGGTGCTGCGCACCGATGTCTCCGGCGATCCGACCTTCACCGAGCTGCTGGAGCGGGTGCGCGAGACCGACCTGGCCGCGTACGCCCACCAGGACCTGCCGTTCGAGCGGCTGGTCGAGCTGATCAACCCCGAGCGCTCGGCGTCCCGGCATCCGCTGTTCCAGGTGATGCTGGCGTTCCAGAACACCGCCGAGGGCAGGGTCGAACTGCCCGGGGTGGTCGCCGGGCCGCAGCCGATCGGCCAGGACGTGGCCAAGTTCGACCTGTCCTTCACCCTGTCGGAGACCCATGCCGACGACGGCGCGCCCGCGGGCATCGAGGGGGCGCTCACCTACAGCACCGACCTGTTCGAACGGGACACGGTGCGGATGCTGGTGGACCGGCTGGCGCGGCTGCTGGCCGCCGCCGTCGCCGATCCGTCCCGCTCGGTGGACCAACTGGACGTCCTGCTGCCCGGGGAGCGCCACCGGATCGTCGAGGAGTGGAACGACGCCGCGGTGCGCGAGGTGCCCCCGGCGACCATGGCGGAGCTGTTCGCCGGGTGGGTGGCCCGTACCCCGGACGCGCCCGCCCTGCTGGCCGAGGACCGCACCTGGACCTTCGCCGAACTCGACGCGCGGGCCGAGCGGATCGCCCGGGCGCTGGCCGCGCGGGGAGCGGGACCGGAGCAGCTGGTGGCGGTGGCACTGCCGCGCTCCCCGGAGCTGATCGTCTCGCTGCTCGCGGTGGCGCGGGCGGGGGCGGCCTATCTGCCCCTCAACCCGGACCTGCCGCGCGACCGCATCGGGTACATGCTCGACGACGCGGCACCCGCCCTGCTGCTGACCTCCGGCGCCGTCGCCGGACGGCTGCCGCGGACCACCGTGCCCACGGCGCTGTTCGACACGCTGGACGCGACGGAGCCCGCGGCCGACGCGCCCGTGCCCGCCGTCGCCCTGTCGCCCCAGCACCCCGCCTACGTCATCTACACCTCCGGATCGACCGGCAGGCCCAAGGGCGTGACCGTGACCCACGCCGGAGTGGCGCATCTGTGCGCGACGCTGGCGGAGCGGGCGGGCGTCGGCCCGGGTGCCCGGGTGCCGCAGCTGGCCTCGGTCAGCTTCGACGCGGCGTTCCTGGAGATGTCCATGAGCCTGCTGGTGGGCGGCGCGCTGGTGGTGGTCCCGGCCGACCGGCCGACGGCCGGCCAGGCGTATCTCGACCTGTGCGCCGAATACGGCGTCACCCACGCCTTCATCACCCCCGCCTCGCTGGCCGCGCTGCCCGAGGGCGGGCTGCCCGAGGGCATGGAGATCGTCGTCGGCGGTGAGTCCTTCGGACCGGAGCTGATCGGCCGGTGGCGGCACACGGTGCGGATGCACAACGTGTACGGCCCGACCGAGGCCACCTGTGTGGCGGCGATGAGCGGGCTGCTGACCGACGACTCCGTACCGGCGCTCGGCGCGCCCGTCGCCGACTCGCGGCTGCACGTGCTGGACGAGCGGCTCCGTCCGGTGCCGCTGGGCTGCGTGGGCGAGTTGCACATCGCGGGCGTCTCGCTGGCCCGCGGCTATCTGCGGCGCCCCGGGCTGACCGCCGCGGCTTATGTGGCCGACCCGTTCGGGCCGCCCGGATCGCGGATGTACCGCACCGGCGACCTGGTGCGCCGCCGCGCCGACGGCGAGCTGGAGTTCGTCGGGCGCTCCGACGACCAGGTGAAGCTGCGGGGGCTGCGGATCGAGCTGGGTGAGATCACCGCGGCCGTCTCGGACCACCCCGGGGTGCACCGCGCCACCACCGTCGTGCGCGAGGACCGCCCGGGGGTGCGGCTGCTGACGGCCTATGTGGTGCCCACCGCCGGGGCGGGCGAGATCGACATCGACGCACTGCGGGCCGGGCTGGCGCGACGACTGCCCGACTACATGGTTCCGGCGGCGTTCGTGACGCTCGACACGCTTCCGCTGACCACCAGCGGAAAGATCGACCGCAAGGCGCTGCCGGCACCGGAGCAGGGCGGCACGTCCCGGGCGCCGAGCGGAGCCCGTGAGGAGACCCTGCGCAAGCTGGTCGCGGAGGTGCTGGGGCTCGGGGTCGAGGAGGTCGGCGTCGACGACAGCTTCTTCTACCTCGGCGGCGACAGCATCGTCTCGATCCAGCTGGTGGCCAGGGCGCGCGCCGCGGGTCTGGTCTTCACCCCGAAGGACGTCTTCCGCCACCAGACGGTCGCGGCCCTCGCGGCCGCCGCGGGCACCGTCCCCGAGGCCGGGGCGGAGGACCCGGACGCCGGTATCGGGGAGATCCCCGCGACCCCGATCCTCAACTGGCTCAGCGAGCGGCACGGGCCCATCGGCCGGTTCCACCAGTCGATGCTGCTCCAGACGCCCGCGGAGCTGGACCTGGACCGGCTGGTCACCGCCGTGCAGACGCTGCTGGACCACCACGACGCCCTGCGGGCGCGGCTGAACCGGACCGGAGGGCAGTGGTCGCTGGAGGTGGCGGCCCGCGGCGCGGTCCGCGCGGCGGACCTGATCCGGCGGGTCGACCTCACCGGTCTGGACGACGCGGAGCGCCGCGCCCGGCTCGCCGAGCACAGCGACGCGGCGGTGGGCCGGCTCGCCCCCGAGGACGGCACGATGGCTCAGTTCGTGTGGTTCGACGCCGGGCCCGGTGAGCGCGGCAGGCTGTGGTTCTCGCTGCACCACCTCGTGGTCGACGGCGTCTCCTGGCGGATCCTGCTGCCGGACCTGGCACGGGCCTGGGAGGCGGTACGGGACGGGCGCACCCCCCGGCTCGACCCGGTGGGCACCTCGTTGCGCCGCTGGGCGCGGACGCTGGCCGAGGAGGCCGTCACACCGGAGCGGATCGCCGAACTCCCGGTCTGGCGCGGCCGCCTCGCCCGGGCCCCGGAGCCCCTGGCCGCGCTGACCGTCGACCCGTCCAGGGACCTCACCCGCACCCAGCGCTCGATCACCATGGCGCTGCCCGCGGACACCACCCGTACCCTGCTCACCCGGCTGCCCGAGATGTTCCGCGGGTCCGTCAACGACGTGCTGCTCACCGGGCTGACCCTGGCCGTGGCCGACTGGCGCCGCCGGCACTTCGGCGGGGCCACGGGCGGGCTGCTGGTGGCCCTTGAGGGCCACGGCCGCGAGGAGATCGCCGAGCACACCGAACTGTCCCGTACGGTCGGCTGGTTCACCAGTGTGTACCCGCTGTTCCTGGACCCCGGGCGGATCGACTGGGGCGAGGTGTGGACCGGCGGGGCGACCGTCGGGGACGTCCTCGCCCGGATCAAGGAGCAGCTGCGCCAGGTGCCCGACAACGGCATCGGCTACGGCCTGCTGCGCCATCTCAACCCGGACACCGCGCCCTCGCTGCGGGGCCTGGCCGAGCCGCAGATCGGGTTCAACTACCTCGGCCGCTTCGACACCTCGGCCGCGCCCGAGGCCGCCGACTGGGCGCTCGCCCCCGAGGCGGGCGCCGTCGGCGGCGAGGACCCGGACATGCCGGTCGCCCACGCGCTGGAGGTCACCGCGTCCACCCAGGACCGCGACGGCGGCCCCGAGCTTTCGGTGCTCTGGCAGTGGCCCTCGGCGCTGCTGGAGGAGGCCGTGGTGCGGGACCTCGCACAGGCCTGGATCCGGGCGCTGGAGGCGCTGGCCCGCCATGCCGACACCCCGCAGGGCGTCCGCCACACCCCCTCCGACATGGATCTGATCGACGTGAGCCAGGAAGAGCTGGACCAGCTCGCGAGCGAACTGGACGACTGGCAGTAGTCCCACTTCCGAGTTGTTTATGTGCGGCTTTCACCGGGCCGCGGCGCCATTACGGTCGGATCGGCGGGCCTCGCCGACGGGCGAGAGGGGCCCCGCCGATCTCGACTGCGCACTCGTCACACATCGCATCACGAAGACGCCCAGGGAGCCTGTGCAGTGAAGCAGACACGTATCGAGGACCTTCTGCCTTTGTCGCCGCTCCAGGAAGGGCTGCTCTTCCACGCGCAGTACTCCGAGGACGCGGACGCGCTCGATGTCTACACCGTCCAGCTGGCGGTGCGGATCCAGGGCCCGGTGGACGCTCCGGCGGTGCGCCGCGCCGCGGCCGCGCTGGTGCGGCGGCACGCGAGCCTGCGCGCGGGGTTCCGGCGCCGCAAGACCGGCGACCCGATGCAGGTGATCCTCCGGGACCTCGAACTCCCCGTGACCGAGCTGGACTTCAGCGATGTCTCCGCGGACGAGCAGCGGGCGAAGGTCCGCGAGTTCGCCGCCGCGGACCGTGAGCGGCGCTTCGACATGGAGCGGCCGCCGCTGCTGCGGGTCACCATGATCAAGGTCGCGGCCGACGCCTTCTGGCTGGTGCTCACCGCCCACCACATCCTGCTGGACGGCTGGTCCGCCCCGCTGGTGATGCAGGAGCTGTTCCAGCACTACCGGGCGGGCGGCGAGGACACCACCCTGCCTCCGGTCACCCCGTACCGCACCTATCTCGCCTGGCTGGCCCGGCAGGACAAGGACGCGGCGAAGCGCGCCTGGCGCGAGGCGATGGCGGGGGTGGACTCGGCCACGCTGGTGGTGCCCGATGCGGGCCCCGGCGCCGAGGTGCTGCCCGAGGACCTGGTCGCCGAGGTGGACGCGGACCTCACCGCCCGCCTCGGCGAGCTGGCCCGCTCCGCCGGTGTCACCCTGAACACGCTGGTGCAGAGCGCCTGGGGGGTGCTGCTCTCCCGGCTGACCGGCCGCGACGACGTGGTGTTCGGCGCCACCGTGTCCGGGCGCCCGGCGGACATCCCCGGCGTGGAGTCCATGGTGGGGCTGTTCATCAACACCCTGCCGGTCCGGGTGCGGGTGGACCGCGGCGCTTCCTGGACCGACCTGCTGACCGCGGTCCAGCGGCAGCAGGCCGCCCTGCTGGACCACCACCACCTGCCGCTGTCCGCCGTGCAGGAATCCACGGCGGTCACCGGTGAACTCTTCGACACCCTGGTCGTCTTCGAGAACTACCCGCTGGACTCCGACGGCATCACCGAGCCCGTCGACGGGCCGCGGATCACCGACATCACCGGCCAGGACGCCACCCACTACGCGCTCACCCTGTTCCCGACCCCCGGCCCCACCCTGCGGCTGCGCCTGGGACACCGGCCCGATCTGTACCCGGCGAAGCGGGCGCGGGCCCTGCTGGACGGCTTCTGCCGGATGCTGGAGCGGATCGAGGCGGACCCGTCCCTCCCGGTGGGCCGCACCGAAGTGCTCGCGCCCGAGCTGCTGCGCACCGTCCTGGGCGACTGGAACGAGCCCGACGCCGGGGCGCCGGAGACCTCGGTGCCCGAGCTCTTCCAGGCCGCGGTGGCCGCCGACCCGGCGGCGGTGGCCCTGGTCGCGGACGGGGCCGAGGTCTCCTACGGCGAGCTGGACGCCCGCGCCAACCGGCTGGCCCGGCTGCTGTCCGGGCTCGGCGTCGGCCCCGAGACGCGAGTGGCGGTGGAGCTGCCGCGCGGGGCGGACCTGGTGGCCACCCTGCTCGCGGTCCTGAAGACCGGCGGCGCGTACATCCCGCTGGACCCCGAATACCCGGCCGAGCGCGTCGAGTACATCGTCACCGACGCCGCGCCCGCGGTCGTGGTGACGGACTCCTCGGTGCCCTCGGTGCCCGCGACCGGCGGTGCGGCGCGGGTGCTGCTGGACGACCCGGCGGTCCGCGACCGGCTGGCCGCGCTGTCCGGCGAGGCCCCGGAGCTCGCCCCGGTGGCGGGGGACCACCCCGCCTACACCATCTACACCTCGGGTTCCACGGGCAGGCCCAAGGGCGTCGTCGTCACCCGGGACAACCTCACCAACTTCGTCCAGGACATGCGGGACCGGTTCGCCCTGCGGCCCGGGGACCGGCTGGCCGCGGTGACCACCATCGCCTTCGACATCGCGGGGCTGGAGCTGTACACCCCGCTGGTGTCCGGCGCCGCGGTGGTCCTGGCCACCCGCGACGAGGTGATCGACGTCCCCGGGCTGGCCGCGCTGCTGAAGAACACCGGCGCCTCGGTCATGCAGGCGACGCCCACCCTGTGGCAGGCGCTGGTGTCCCAGCACCCCGAGGCGCTCTCCGGGCTGCGCGTGCTGGTCGGCGGCGAGGCGCTGCCCGCCGGGCTCGCCGCCCGGCTGTGCGAACTCGGCTCCGAGGTGACGAACTTGTACGGCCCCACCGAGACCACCGTGTGGTCGACGGCTGCCCGCCTCGCCGAGGTGTCCGGCCCCCCGGCCATCGGCAGGCCCATCGCGAGCACCCAGGTCTACGTCCTGGACGCCGGGCTGTCACCGGCCCCGCCCGGGGTCCTCGGCGACCTCTACATCGCCGGGCGGGGCGTGGCGCGCGGCTACGCGGGCCGTCCGGACCTGACCGCGGAGCGGTTCGTCGCCTGCCCGTTCGGCGCGCCCGGCACCCGGATGTACCGGACCGGTGACGTGGCCCGGTGGACGGACGACGGGGAGCTGGAGTTCGGCGGCCGGACCGACGACCAGGTCAAGGTGCGCGGTTTCCGGATCGAGCTGGGCGAGATCGAGACCGTGCTCGCCGAACTGCCCGAGGTCGCCCAGGCGGCGGTGGTGGCCCGCGAGGCCGGGTCGGGCGAGCAGCGGCTGGTGGCGTACGTGGTCGCGGCCCCGGGCGCGGCGGTGCCGGTGCCCGCGCTGCGCCGGGCCGTCGCCGCGCGGCTGCCGGAGTACATGACGCCCTCGGCGTTCATGGTGCTCGACGAGATGCCGCTGACGCCCAACGGGAAGACCGACCGCAAGGCGCTGCCCGCGCCGGACCTCACCGCGCTGTCCACGAGCGTGGCTCCGCGCACCCCGCAGGAGGAGATCCTGTGCGGCCTGTTCATGGAGGCGCTGGAGCTGGACTCGGTCGGCATCCACGACGACTTCTTCGAGCTGGGCGGGCACTCGCTGCACGCCACCCGGATGGTCAGCCGGACCCGGACGGCCTTCTCCGTGGAACTGCCGCTGCGCGCGCTGTGGGAGGCGCCCACGGTGGCGCGGCTGGCGGAACGGCTCCGCGACGCCGACACCGCGCGGCCGCCGGTGGTCCCGGTGGAGCGCCCGGAGCCGATCCCGCTGTCCTACGCCCAGCGCAGGCTGTGGTTCCTCAACCGGTTCGAGAACGGCGCCGCGGCGCACAACATCAGCCTGGGGCTGCGGCTGACGGGCACGCTGGACCACGAGGCGCTGCGGGCGGCCGTCCGGGACGTCACGGCCCGGCACGAGACGCTGCGCACGGTCTTCCCGGAGACCGGCGGCGCCGCGCGGCAGCTGATCCTGCCCCCGGACCAGTGCCCTGCCGAGATGGCCGTCACCACCGTCGAGGAGCGGGACCTGGACGCGGCGATCGCCGAACAGGCGGCGCGCGACTTCGACCTGGCCACCGAGACCCCGCTGCGGGTGACGCTGTTCCAGCTGGCCCCGGACCACCATGTCCTGCTGATCATCCTGCACCACATCGCGGGTGACGGCTGGTCGGTCGGCCCCTTCGCCGCCGACCTGACCTCGGCCTATCTGGCGCGGACGGCCGGCCGGGCCCCGGACTGGGAGCCACTGCCGGTCCAGTACGCCGACTACACGATCTGGAACTACTCGGTCCTGGGCGAGGAGAGCGACTCCGGGAGCCTGGTCAGCGAGCAGCTCGAATTCTGGCGGCGGCGACTCGAGGGCAGCCCCGATGTGCTGCCGCTGCCGACCGACCGCCCGCGTCCGCCGGAGGCCGACTACACGGCCGAGACGGTCGAGGGGCGGATCTCGCCGGAGCTGCACCGCGCGCTGGCCCGCGTCGCCCGTACGACCGGGACCAGCCTGTTCATGGTGTTGCAGGCCGGTCTGGCCTCGTTGCTCTCCGCGCACGGCGCGGGCACCGACATCCCCATGGGCTCGCCGATCGCCGGGCGCAACGACAAGGCGCTCGAGGAAATGATCGGCTTCTTCGTCAACACGCTGGTGCTGCGCACCGACACCTCCGGCGACCCCACCTTCCGCGAACTGCTGGACCGGGTCCGCGAGTACGACCTGGCCGCCTACGCCCACCAGGAGGTGCCCTTCGAGCGCCTGGTCGAGCTGCTCAACCCCGAGCGCTCGCTGGCCTGGCACCCGCTGTTCCAGATCTGGCTGAACGTACAGAACCTCGAGACCACCACCACCTCGCCGACCGGTCTGCCCGGGGTCGACGCCGTCGCGTACCCGGTGCCGGTCAACGCGACCCAGTTCGACTTGGCCTTCACCTTCAACGAGAGCACCGGGCCCGGCGGCGCCCCGGCCGGTCTCCAGGCGCTGATCGACTTCCGGCTCGACCTCTTCGACCGGGAGACGGTCGAGGCGCTGTTCGAGCGCCTGACGCGGCTTCTGGAGCGGGTCACCGAGGACCCGGACCTGCGGGTGGGCGACATCTCCCCGCTCACCGAGGAAGAGCGCGCCGTGCTGGCGGCCGCGAACGACACCGCGCGCGACCTCCCCCCGGCGACCTTCCCCGAGCTGTTCGCCCGCCGGGTGGCCGAGGCGCCCGACGACCCCGCGGTGGCCTTCGAGGGCCGCGAGATGTCGTTCGCCGAACTGGACCGCAGGGCCAACCGGATCGCGCATGTGCTGCGCGCCGAGGGCGCGGCCCCCGAGCGGTTCGTCGCCCTGGCGCTTCCCCGGTCCCCCGACTGGCCGGCCGCGGTACTGGCCGTGCACAAGGCGGGCGCGGCCTATCTGCCGCTCGATCCGGCGTACCCCGCCGAGCGCCTCGCCCACATGCTCTCCGACGCCCGGCCCGGCGTGGTCGTCACCACCCGGCCGATCGCCGAGACCCTGCCCCCCATGGGCGACACCATGGTCCTCCTCCTCGACGACGAGGCCACCGGGGCCAGGATCGCGGAGGCGCCGGAGACCGCGCCGGAGGTCCGGCTGTCGGTGGACCACCCGGCCTATCTGATCTACACCTCCGGCTCCACCGGCAGGCCCAAGGGCGTGGTGGTCCCGCACACCGGCTTCGCCAGTCTGCTCACCGGCTATGCGGAGGCGCTCGGACTCGGTCCGGGCAGCCGCGTCCTCCAGTTCGCCTCGCCGAGCTTCGACGCCGCCTTCGCGGAGCTGTGCAAGGCGCTCCTCTCCGGCTCCACGCTGGTGATGGCGCCGTCCGAGCGACTGGACCCCGGCGCCCCGCTGGCCGCGCTGCTCGCCGAGCAGCGCGTCACCCAGGCGACCATCCCGCCGGCCGCGCTCGGTGTGATGACGGTCGGTGAGGTGCCCGCGGACATCACCCTGCTGGTGGCGGGGGAGGCGACCCCGCCGGAGCTGGCCGGCCGCTGGTCGGCGGGGCGGCGGATGGTGAACGCGTACGGTCCGACCGAGGCGACGGTGTGCGCCACCATCAGCGCGCCGCTGTCCGGCGTGGCCGAACCGCCCCTCGGCACACCGATCCCCAACGCCCGGGTGCGGGTGCTCGACGCGGCGCTGCGGCCGACGGCCCCCGGGGTGGTCGGCGAGCTGTACCTCTCGGGTCCCGGGATCGCCCGCGGCTACCTCAACCGGCCCGCGACGAGCGCGGAGCGCTTCGTCGCCGATCCGTTCGGCCCGCCCGGCACCCGGATGTACCGCACGGGTGACCTGGCCAAGTGGACCCGCGACGGGGTGCTGATGTTCGTCGGCCGCGCCGACGAGCAGGTCAAGCTGCACGGCTTCCGGATCGAGCTCGGCGAGATCCGCTCGGTGCTGCTGCGCCGGCCCTCGGTCCGGCAGGCCGAGGTGATGGTGCGCGAGGACCGCCCCGGTGAGCCGCGGCTGGTGGCCTACGCGGTGGCCGAGGGCGCGGCCGGGCCGCTCACCGGCGCCGACCTGCGCGCCCAACTGGCCGCGGAGCTGCCCGAGTACATGGTGCCCGCCGCGGTGGTGGTGCTCGACTCGCTGCCGGTGACCCCGAACGGCAAGACCGACCGCAAGGCGCTTCCCGCGCCGGAGTACACCACCGCCACCGCTCCCGCCGACGAACCGCGCACCCCCCACGAGGAGCTGCTGCGCGGGCTGTTCGCGGAGGTCCTCGGGCTGGAGCGGGTCGGCATCCACGACAGCTTCTTCGACACCGGCGGGGACAGCATCATGTCCATCCAGCTGGTCCGCCGGGCCCGGGACGCGGGCATCAAGCTGACGCCGCGGGACGTGTTCGAGCACAAGACGGTGGCCGCGCTGGCCAAGGCCACGGCCGTCGAGGAGGCTCCCGCGGAGGTCGCCGCGGCCGAGCCCGTGGCGGTCTCGGCGGGGGTCGGCGACGTACCGCTGACGCCGATCATCCACTGGATGCGCGAACGGGGCGGCCGCCCCGACCGGTTCAGCCAGACCAACATGATCGTGGTCCCGGCGGACGTCGGCGAGCAGCGCCTGCGGTCCGCGTTGCAGACGGTGCTCGACCACCACGACGCGCTGCGGATGCGGCTGCGCCGCACCGGTGGCGTGGTGTGGAGCCTGGAGGTGCCCGAGCGCGGCGCGGTCCGGGTGGCGGACTGTCTGCGCCGGGTCGATCTGACCGGGCTCGACGAGGAGCGGGCGCGTGCCCGGATGGCGGAGGAGACCAAGGGCGCCTGGGACCGGCTCGACCCCGAGGCGGGGCTGATGCTCCAGGCGGTCTGGTTCGACGCCGGCCCGGACGTCTCCGGCAGGCTGCTGCTCACCGTCCACCACCTGGCGGTCGACGGTGTGTCCTGGCGCATCCTGCTGCCGGACCTGACCACCGCGTGGTCCGCGCAGACGGACGGCGGCGCCTCCGGGCTCGACGCCGTCGGCACCTCGTTCCGGGAGTGGGCGCAGCGGCTCTCCGACGCCGCCCAGCGGCCGGAGCGGATCGAGGAGCTGGAGTTCTGGCTGGACACCCTCGCCGAGCCCGACGCGGCGCTCGCGGACCGGCCGCTCGACCCCCGGCGGGACATCACCGCGACGGCGAAGCGGCTGCTGCTCACGCTGCCGGCCGAGGAGACCTCGGCCCTGCTCACCACGGTGCCCGCCGCGTTCCACGCCCGGATCAACGACGTCCTGCTGAGCGCGTTCGCGGCCGCCGTCGCCCAGTGGCGCGCACGGCGGGGCCACCAGGCCGGCCATGTCCTGGTCAACCTGGAGGGCCACGGCCGTGAGGAGCTCGACGAGGGCGTCGACCTGTCCCGGACCGTCGGCTGGTTCACCAGCCTGTTCCCGGTACGGCTCGACCCCGGCCCGCACGACTGGGCCGAGTACCGTGCGGGCGGTCCGGCCACCGGCCGGGTGCTCAAGCGGGTCAAGGAGCAGCTGCGCGCCCTGCCGGACAACGGGATCGGTTTCGGTCTGCTGCGGTACCTCAACCCGCAGACCACTCCGGTGCTCAGCCGGCTGCCCGAGCCCCAGATCAGCTTCAACTACCTGGGGCGCTTCCCCGGCGCCGTGGCGACCGAGAAGGCCACCCCGGCCGACTGGGGTCCGGCCCCGGAGGGCTTCGACCTCGACGGTGGCAGCGACCCCGGGCGCCCGCTCGCGCACACCGTCGACATCACCGCGATGACCCAGGACCTGCCGGACGGCCCGCATCTGGTAGCCGATGTGACCTGGGCGGGCGAGCTGCTGAGCGAGGACGAGGTCAACGAGCTGGGCCAGAACTGGCTGACCGCGCTCACCGCCCTGGTCAGGCATGCCGAGGGGCCGGAGGCGGGCGGCTACAGCCCCTCCGACCTGACGCTGGTCCCGCTGACCCAGGACGAGATCGACGCGGTCGAGTCCGCGGGGGCGGAGCGGCTGGAGGACGTCCTGCCGCTCACGCCGATGCAGGAGGGGCTGCTCTTTCACGCCCAGTTCGACGAGGACGAGCCCGACCTCTACACCGTGCAGCTCGGCATCGACCTCGCGGGCCCCCTGGACGCGGAGCGGCTGCGGGGCGCGGCGCGGATCCTGCTGCGGCGCCACGCCAACCTGCGCGCGGGCTTCCGCCAGCAGGGGCTGAGCCGCCCCGTACAGGTGGTGGCCGCAGACTTCGAACTGCCCTGGGTGGAGCTGGACTTCGGCCATCTGCCCGAGGCGGAGCGGGCCGCCCGGCTGGACGCGCTGATGGACGAGGACCGGGTGCGCCGGTTCGACCCCGAGCGGCCGCCGCTGCTGCGCTTCACCCTGATCCACATGGGCGACGAGCTGGCCCGGTTCCTGATGACCAACCACCATCTGCTGCTCGACGGCTGGTCGGGCCCGCTGCTGATGCGTGAGCTGTTCACGCTGTACGAGGCGGACGGCGACGAGTCGGCGCTGCCGGAGGTCACCCCGTACCGCGACTATCTCGCGTGGCTCGGCCGGCAGGACAAGCAGGCGGCACGCGAGGCATGGCGCACGGTGCTCTCCGGGGTGGACGGCGCGACGCTCATCGCGCCCGACAGCGACGGACGGACCGTCGAGGTCCCCGGCGACCTGCTCGTGGAACTCCCCGAGCACACCACCACGGCGCTGACCGCGCTGGCCCGACGCCATGACGCGACCCTGAACACGGTCGTGCAGGCGGCCTGGAGCGTGGTGCTCTCCGGGCTGACCGGCCGGACCGACGTGGTGTTCGGCGCCACCGTCTCCGGCCGCCCCGCGGACCTCCCGGGTGTGGAGACCATGGTCGGCCTGTTCATCAACACCGTCCCGGTCCGCGCCGAGCTGAGGACGACCGACACCTGGACGACGCTGCTGGAGCGGCTGCGGGGCCAGCAGACGGCGGTGATGGACCACCACTACCTGGGCCTCCAGGACGTGCTGCGCCTGGTCGAGCCGGACACGCTGTTCGACACGATCGTGGTGACCGAGAACTATCCGCTGGACGGCGACGGAATGCCCGCCGTCGAGGACGGGCTGCGCATCATCGGCCTGTACGGCTCGGACGCCAACCACTACCCGATCAGTCTGGTGGCGATGCCGGGCCGCACCCTGCGGCTGCGTCTCGGCTACCGGCCGGACCTCGTGGCCCCCGACGCCGTGGAGGCCATCGGCGGCCGGCTGGTCCGCGCGTTCGAGGCCATGATCGACGCGCCGGAGCAGCCGGTGAACCGGGTCGATCTGCTGGCCGCGGACGAACGCCGCACGCTGCTCGAGGAGTTCACCGCCACGGCGCGGCCCGCGCCCGTCGCCCTGGTGCCCGAGCGCTTCCAGGCCCAGGCCGCCCGCACCCCGGACGCCCCGGCGCTGCTGGCCGCGGACGGCACCCGGCTCAGCTACGCGGGGCTCGACGCGGCCGCCGACCGGCTGGCCGCCGAGCTGATCGCGGCCGGAGTGGGGCCCGAGCGGCTGGTGGCGCTGGCCCTGCCGCGCTCGGCCGACCTGGTGATCGCCGCCCTCGCGGTGCTCAAGGCGGGCGGCGGCTATCTGCCCGTGGACCCGGGCGACCCGGCGGACCGGCTGGCCCACGTCCTCACCGACGCGACTCCGGTGCTGGTGCTGACCCGCTCGGACATCGCGCCCGGCCTGCCGCGGACGGCGGCGCCGGTGCGGCTGCTGGACGAGGCGGTGACGAGCGAGCCGGCCGAGCCCGCCCCCGCCGCCCCCGCCGTCCCCGACGCCTCCGGCGGCCCCCGGTGGCGGGCACAGAGCCCCGCGTATGTGATCTACACCTCGGGGTCCACCGGGCGGCCCAAGGGCGTCGTGGTGGAGCACCGTTCGTTCGCCCAGTACCTCGACTACGCCGCCGAGGCGTACCCGTCGCTGGGGGAGCGGGCCCTGCTGCACTCGCCGGTCTCCTTCGACATGGCGGTCACCTCGCTGTTCGGCCCGCTGACGACCGGCGGCTGTGTGCACGTGGCGGAGTTGGAGCGGCCCGCGGAAGGGCGGGTCCGGCCGGCGTTCTGCAAGGTCACCCCCTCCCATCTGCCTCTGCTGACCGGTGTGGACCCGGAGTGCTCCCCGACCCGTGAGCTGGTGATCGGCGGTGAGCAGCTGCTGGGCGAGGCGCTGGCCCCCTGGCGCGCCGCCCACCCGGACGTGGCCGTGGTGAACGAGTACGGCCCGACCGAGGCCACCGTCGGCTGCGCGGTGCTGCGGCTGGAACCGGGCGAGGAGACACCGTCGGGCGCGGTGCCGATCGGCCGGCCCACTCCGAACACCCGGCTGTATGTGCTGGACGCGGGGCTGCGGCCCGCGCCGCGCGGCGCCGTCGGCGAGCTCTACATCGGCGGCGGCCAGCTGGCCCGCGGCTATCTGGGCCGGCCCGCGCTGACGGCGGCCCGGTTCGTGGCCGATCCGTTCGGCGCGCCGGGCGGCCGGCTGTACCGCACCGGCGACCTGGCGCGCTGGAACCCGGACGGGCAGCTGGAGTACCTGGGCCGGGTGGACGAGCAGGTCAAGGTCCGCGGCTACCGCGTGGAACTCGGCGAGATCGAGGCCGCGCTCGCCCGGGACCCCGAGGTGGGCCAGGCCACGGTCCTGCTGCGCGGGGACGAGGGCGCGGGCAAGCGGCTGGCCGCCTATCTGGTGCCGGCGGCGGGCGGTGGGCTGGACCCCGCCGCGGTGCGCGAGCGGCTGGCCGCGGCGGTACCGGACTACATGGTCCCGGCCGCGTTCACGGTCCTCGAGGAGCTGCCGCTGAACGCCAACGGGAAGGTCGACCGCAAGGCGCTGCCCGCACCCGACTACAACCCCCGCGAGTGGAGCGGACCGCGCACCCCGCAGGAGGAGATCCTGTGCGGGCTGTTCCGGGAGGCGCTGGGTCTTGACGTGGTGGGGATCCATGACAGCTTCTTCGACCTGGGAGGCGACAGCATCATGTCGATGGGCCTGGTCAACCGGATCCGGTCGGCGTTCGGTGTGAAGCTCGGGATGCGGACGGTACTGACCGCGCCCACCGTCGCCGAACTGGCCCAGCGGCTCGGCGGCGACGCGGAGCAGGACTCGCTCGATGTGCTGCTTCCGCTGCGCGAGCACGGCAGCCGCGTCCCGCTGTTCTGTGTCCACCCCGCGGGCGGGCTGAGCTGGAGCTACTCGGCGCTGCTGCGGAGCGTGGACGCCGAGCACCCGGTCTACGGGTTGCAGTGCCGCGGACTCACCGGCGAGGGGGACCCGCTCCCCGGGACCCTGGAGGAGATGGCGGCCGACTATGTCGCCCAGATCCGCCGGGTCCGGCCCACCGGACCGTACGCCCTGCTCGGCTGGTCGCTCGGCGGCACGGTCATCCACGCCATGGCGGCGCTGCTCCAGGCCGAGGGCGAGGAGGTGGCGCTGCTGGTCAATCTGGACGAGTACCCGCTCGACCGCTCCCAGCCGCTGCCCGACCGGCTGCCGGACGAGCAGGACGCGCTGCGGGTGCTGCTGGACTTCGAGGGCTATGACGTGACCGCCCTGGGCGATGTGACGCTGACCCACGGCCAGGTGGTGACCATGCTGCGGGAGCGGCAGTCGGTGCTGGCCAGCCTGGACGAGGACAACGTGGCCGCCCTGGCCCGTGCCTTCGCCAACAACCGCCGGCTGTTCCTGGCCCATGAACCGGCCCGCTACCGGGGCGACCTGCTGGTGCTGGTGGCCGAGGAGGACCCGACGGTGCCCGCGGCCGACCTGGCCGGGCGCGCCGAGCGGTGGCGGCCCTTTGTCGACGGACGGATCGAGTACCGGCGGATCACCCACGCCCACCCGTATCTGATGCGGCCCGAACCGGCCGCCGAGATCGGCCGCGTACTCAACGAGAAGCTCCGGGAACTCAAGTGACCCGATTGGTGGAGAGATGAGCGTGCAGACAGCGACGAGCCGCGAAGAGATACCGGAGGAGATCTCGGCGGTCAACCTGGTCGACCCCAAGTCCTACCTCGAGCACGACATGGACGCGTACTGGCGCCGGCTGCGCGCCGACCACCCGCTGTACTGGCATCCGCCGGTCGACGGCGCTCCCGGCTTCTGGGTGGTCAGCCGCTACGCCGATGTGATGGCGCTCTACCGGGACAACCAGCGGCTCACCTCGGAGAAGGGCAACGTCCTGGTGACGCTGCTGGCGGGCGGCGACTCGGCCGCCGGCCAGATGCTGGCGGTGACCGACGGCCAGCGCCACAAGGACCTGCGCAACGTGATGCTCAAGGCGTTCTCGCCGCGAGCCCTGTCCAAGGTCGCGGCGCTGGTCCGGGTCAACGCCCGCCGGATGATCGCCGACGCGGTCCGGCGCGGGGAGGGGGACTTCGCGGCCGAGGTGGCCCAGGTGATCCCGCTGACCACCGTGGGCGGCCTGCTCGGGGTGCCGGTGAAGGACCACGCCTATCTGCTGAACCTGACCAAGTCCTCGCTCAGCTCCGACGAGGCGGACCAGGCCCCGGAGGAGGCGTTCCTGGCGCGCAACGAGATCCTGCTGTACTTCAGCGACCTGGTCGCCGAGCGGCGCGCCGATCCGCAGGACGACGTGATCAGCACGCTCACCGCCAGTGACATCAACGGCGTGCCGCTGACCGATCAGGACATCGTCTTCAACTGCTACAGCCTCATCCTGGGCGGCGACGAGACCAGCCGGCTCACGATGATCGACTCCCTCTACAACCTCAGCCGCGAGCCGGAGCAGTGGAAGCGGCTCAAGGAGGGTTCGGTGACGCTGGAGTCGGCCACCGAGGAGGCGCTGCGCTGGGCCACCCCCGCGATGAACTTCGGCCGTACCGCGCTGGTCGACATCGAGATCGCCGGGGGGACCATCAAGGCGGGCGACGTGGTGACGCTGTGGAACACCTCGGCCAACCGCGACGAGTCGGTCTTCGACGACCCGTACGTCCTGGACTTGGGCCGTTCGCCGAACAAGCACATCACCTTCGGCTACGGTCCGCACTTCTGCCTCGGCGCCTACCTGGCGCGGGTCGAGGTGAAGGAGATGCTGGACGCGATGCGGACGTTCAGCAATGGCATCGAGCTCACCGGTGAGCCGCGCCGGATCCACTCCAATCTGATGGCCGGGATGTCGACCCTGCCGGTCCGGTTCCTGCCGGACGAGGCGGGGCTGGCCACCGCCGACTCCTGAGTGCCGCTCGAACACCGGGCCGCCGGTTCAGCGCCGGTCCCCGCCGGGCGGGAGCACCGCGCTCGCGGGGCGGAACGCCATCACCATCTGCCCGATGGACACAATGGTGTCCCCGTCCACCACACTCTCCCCCTCGAAGATCAGATGGTCGCCGAGGGATCTGACGATCCTCGCCCGGTGCTCCAGCAGCACTCCGGGCAGGACCGTGCGGTGCACCCGGACGTCGCTCAGCCCGGCGAGCAGCATCATGCCCTCGGGCAGCTCACCGCTCAGCCGCGACAGGATCCCGGCGGCCTGGCCCCACGACTCGATCACCAGGGCAGACGGATAGCCGAGCCGTTCGGCGGGGGTGGATTCGGGGAGCCGCGTGTACCACGGCTCATTGCAGGTGACGGCCTTCGCCGCGACGATCCGCTCACCCGGGACGACTTCCAGCACCCGGTCCACGAGCAGCATGGGGCGGCGGCGCGGAAGCAGCCGGCGCACCTCGTCCAGTTCGATCACCGGTCCGCCTCCCCGACGTAGCGCAGCCGGGCGGAGGCCGCCGTACCGCGCACGGTGCTCGCGGTGGCCAGCCCGGTCCATTCGTCCTCGCCCGACCGCTGCCAGGTCAGCCGGACCGTGAATTCCTCACCGGGGAAGACCGCGCCCAGGAACCGCACCCGGTCCACCGCGCGCCAGCGCAGGCCCGGGGCGGGCGCGGTGGCCTCCGCGCTCGCCCGCAGATACTCCAGGACGCACACCCCGGGCAGGACGGGGAAGTCCGGACAAGGGGCCGCGAGCAACGTCTCGAGCGACGCGGTGTGGGTGATCTCGGCGGTCATCGCCGCCGGGGCCTGTTCGCGGCGCTCGGCATTCTGCCCTGTGAGGTTCATGGCTGACATGGTGCCCATGGCGAGAGGTGTCGCCTACATCGCCTCGAATAGTTCAAATCGGAAGCCCCGCTACGCCTCCCGGATCACGTACTCAATTCTTTGCACTGTCGTTGTCGCACCTCACGGCGTCGGACAGGCTGCGATGAGTGAAGGCTGTTCAGCCGACTGTCTCCTTTCTCCCATCGAGTGTGGAGTGAGTGCATGTCTGTCCCGCAGGGTGTTCGATTCCGCTTGACCGACGGCCAGCGGGGAATCTGGTACGCCGTCCAGGGTGATCCCGCCAATCCGCTCTTCGGCCTGGCGGAGCGGGTGGACATCCAGGGCCCCGTCGACCCCGGTCTCTTCGAGGCCGCCCTGCGGCGGGTGGTGGATGAGACCGAGGCGCTGCGGGTGTCCTTCGGCGCGGACGCCGACGGCCCGTACCAGGTGGTGGCGCCCGGACTCGACTGGCCGTTCCACTTCGTGGACGTGTCCGGACAGGACGATCCGGAGGCCGCCGTGCGCGCCTGGGCCTCGGCCGACCAGAAGCGCCCGGTGGACCTCTTCGCCGGACCGCTGTTCACCTTCGCGCTGTTCCGGCTCGCCGAGGACCGGCACGTCTGGTACCAGCGCCATCACCACATCGCGCTGGACGGCCAGAGCGTGGGCATGATCGCGCGCCGGGTCGCCGCCGTGTACTCGGCCGCCGTGGCCGGGGAGCCGTGCCCGGAGTCCGGCCACGGGGGCTTGCGGGAGCTCATCGAGGCCGACGCCGCGTACGGCGGGTCCGAGGAGATCGTCCGCGACCGGGAGTACTGGGCCGAGCAGCTGGCCGACCGCCCCGAGGCCCAGGGCCTCACCGCACAGCCCACCCGCTATCCGGACGGCCCGCTGCTGCGGGTGGTCTCCACGCTGGAGCCGACCGCCGTCGAGTCGATCCGGTCGCTGGCCCGCGAGGCGGGCACCGCCTGGCCGACGGTGGCCGTCGCCGCCCAGGCGCTGTATCTGCACCGGATCACCGGCCGCACCGATGTCGTCCTCGCCCTCCCGGTCGCGGCCCGGCCCGGCGGCGAGGCCGCGAGCGTGCCCGGCATGGTGTCCAACCTCGTGCCGCTGCGGCTGTCCGTCCGGCCCGGGGACACCGTCGCCGAGCTGCTGGGCCAGGTCTCCCGGCGGATGCGCGGCGCCCTGCGCCACCAGCGCTACCGCTACGAGGAGCTGCGCCGCGACGCCGGCACGCTGGCCGACGGCAGGCGTCTGGTCGGCCCGCGCGTCAACATCATCATGTTCGACTACGACCTGGACTTCGGCGGCCACCCGGGCGTGGTGCACAACCTGACCATCGGTCACGACGACGATCTGACCGTCGTCGTCGACAACCGGGCGGGTGACGGCGGGCTGCGGGTGGAGCTCAACGCCAGCCCCGAGCTGTACTCCGCCGCCGAGGTGGAGCGCCACGCCGAGCGCCTGACCGGGCTGCTGCGGGCCCTGGGCGCCGGGGCGCCGGACCGGCGGCTCGGCGCGCTGGACATCGCCACCGAGGCCGAGCGCCGGCAGGTGCTGGCGGACGACGGTGGCACGGCCCCGGCCGCCACCGCCACCCTCACCGAGCTGTTCGAGGCGCGGGTGCGGGAGTGCCCCGAGGCCCGCGCGGTGTCCCTCGGCGCGGACACGCTGACCTACGCCGAGCTGAACGCGCGGGCCAACGCGCTGGCCCGGCTGCTGGTCGCGCGGGGCGCCGGTCCCGGCCGGTTCGTGGGCCTGGTGCTGCCCCGCTCGGTCGACCTGGTGGTGGCGCTGCTGGCGGTGGTGAAGTCGGGCGCCGCCTATGTGCCCATCGACCCCGCGTATCCAGCGGACCGCATCGCGTACACCATCTCCGATGTGGACCTGACCCTGCTGGTGACGGACACCCGGGTCGAGGTGGCGCTCCCGGAGGGCGTGGCGCGGGTGGTGCTGGGCGAGGACGAGGTGCGGGAGGGGCTCGCCGCCCTGCCCGGCACCGATCTGACCGACGCCGACCGGCCCTCGCCCCTGCTGCCGGTGGCCCCCGCGTACGTCATCTACACCTCCGGTTCCACCGGGCGCCCCAAGGGCGTCGTGGTCTCCCACCACAACGTGGTCCGGCTGTTCACCGCCACCCGCCGGTGGTTCCCGTTCGGCGCCGACGAGGTGTGGACCCTGTTCCACTCCTACGCCTTCGACTTCTCGGTGTGGGAGCTGTGGGGGCCGCTGCTGCACGGCGGGCGGCTCGTCGTCGTCCCGTTCGAGGTGTCGCGGTCGCCGGAGCGCTTCCTGCGGCTGCTGGCGGACGAGCGGGTGACCTTCCTCAACCAGACCCCGTCGGCCTTCTACCAGCTCGCGGGCGCCGACCGGGAGGACCCGGCGACCGGCGACCGGCTGGCGCTGCGCCATGTGGTCTTCGGTGGTGAGGCACTGGACCTGGGGCGGCTGGCCGACTGGTACGAACGGCACGGCGAGGGCGCCCCCTGCGCCCCGCTGCTGGTCAACATGTACGGCATCACCGAGACCACGGTGCACGTCAGCCATCTGGCCCTGGACCCCGAACTCGCCGCCTCCGGCGCCGGTTCGCTGATCGGCGGGGCCATCCCCGATCTGCGGGTGCGGGTGCTGGACGGCGCGCTGCGCCCGGCGCCCCCGGGCGTGGCCGGGGAGATGTACGTGGCGGGCGCCGGTGTCGCGCAGGGCTATCTGAAGCGGCCCGGCCTGAGCGCCTCCCGGTTCGTGGCCGACCCGTTCGCGGGCGACGGCGGCCGGATGTACCGCACCGGCGACCTGGCCCGCTGGACCGCCGACGGGCTGCTGGAGTACCTGGGCCGCGCCGACGACCAGGTGAAGATCCGGGGCTTCCGGATCGAGACCGGTGAGATCGCGGCCGCGCTGTCGGCCTGCCAGGGCGTCGCCGACTGCGCGGTGGTCGCCCGGGACGACCGGGGCGGTGAGCGGCGGCTGGTGGCCTATGTGGTGCCGCAGGCCCCCGGCGAGGCGCTGGATCCCGGACTGCTGCGCAAGAAGCTCGGCGAGTCGCTGCCGGACTACATGCTGCCCGCCGCGTTCGTCCCCCTGCCCGCGCTGCCGCTGACCCCCAGCGGCAAGCTCGACGCACGGGCGCTGCCGGAGCCGGAGGTGACCGGCGGGGCGGCCGGACGGGACGCCCGCACCCCGGGCGAGCAGGTGCTCGCCGGGCTGTTCGCCGAGGTGCTGGGCGTGCCCGGGGTCGGCGTGGACGACAACTTCTTCGCGCTCGGCGGCCATTCGCTGGCCGCCACCCGGCTGGCCGGCCGGGTCCGTTCCGTGCTCGGCGTGGAACTGGCCGTGCACGAGGTGTTCGACCGGCCCACCGTGGCCGCGCTCGCCGAGCTGCTGGACACCGCGGGGGCGGCGCGGCCCGCGCTGGTCCCGGTGGACCGGCCGGAGCCCATGCCGCTGTCGTTCGCCCAGGCCCGGCTGTGGTTCCTCGACCGGCTCGACGGCCCCAACCCCACGTACAACATCCCCTTCGTGCTGCGGATGTCCGGCGATCTGGACGTCCCGGCGCTGCGGGCGGCGCTGCGCGACGTCCTGCTGCGGCACGAGAGCCTGCGCACCGTCTTCCCCGACACCGCGGGCGAGCCCCGGCAGCACCTGGTGCCCGCCGAGGAGCTGCCGCCGCTGCCGTACGCGTCCGAGGTCACCGCCGCGGAGCTGCCCGCCGCCCTGGCGGCCGCCGCGGGCCACAGCTTCCGGCTCGCCACCGAACTGCCGCTGCGCGCCGAGCTGTTCCACCTCGGCGGCGGTGAGCACGCGCTGTCCGTCGTGGTCCACCACATCGCCGGGGACGGCTGGTCCCTGGCGCCGCTGGTGCGCGACCTGTCGGCCGCCTACACCGCCCGCGCGGACGGCCGGGCCCCCGGCTGGGAGCCGCTGCCGGTCGCCTACGCCGACTACACCCTCTGGCAGCGGTCGCTGCTGGGCGAGGACTCCGACGAGACCAGTCCGCTGGCCCGTCAGCTGGCGTACTGGAAGACCGCGCTGGCCGGTCTCCCCGAGGAGCTGGCCCTGCCCACCGACCGGTCCCGGCCCGCCGTGGCGAGCCACCGCGGCGCCGTACTGGACTGCGAGATCGGCCCCGAACTCCACCGTGAGCTGCTCGCCGTCGCCCACGCCGGCGGCGCCAGCGTGTTCATGGTGCTGCAAGCGGCGCTGGCCGTGCTGCTGTCCAAGCTCGGCGCGGGCGACGACATCCCGGTCGGCAGCCCGATCGCCGGCCGGACCGACGAGGCCCTGGACGACCTGGTCGGGTTCTTCGTCAACACGCTGGTGCTGCGCACCGACACCTCCGGGCGGCCCTCGTTCACCGAGCTGGTCGACCGGGTCCGGCAGGCCGACCTGACGGCCTACGCCCATCAGGACGTGCCGTTCGAGCGGCTGGTCGAGGTGCTCAACCCGGACCGCTCGCGGTCCCGGCACCCGCTGTTCCAGATCCTGCTGAGCATGCAGGACCACCCGGACCGCTCGCTGGAGCTGCCCGGTCTGACCGCCTCGGTGGCCCCGGGCGACCTCACCATCGCCAAGTTCGACCTCCAGTTCGACTTCCAGGAGCGCCGGGACGCGGCGGGGGCGCCGGCCGGGATCGGTGGCCAGGTGCTGTACGCCACGGACCTGTACGACGCCGAGACCGTGCGCCGGATGGTGGCGCGGTTCCTGACGGTGCTGGAGTCGGCCGTGGCGCGGCCCGGCGGCAGCATCGCCGAGATCGACGTCCTGGCCCCCGAGGAGACCCGCAGGCTGGCCGTGGAGTGGGCCGGCCCGGTCCGCGAGGTGCCCGCGCTCACCGGCTCGGTACCCGCCCGGTTCGCCGAGCGGGTGGCCGCCGCCCCGGACGCGACCGCGCTCATCGCCTCCGACGGCACCGGGATCAGCTACCGGGAGCTGGAGGCGCGCGCCAACCGGCTCGCCCACCGGCTGCTCGCCGCGGGCGCGGGCCCGGAGGCGCGGGTGGCCGTGCTCCAGCAGCGCTCGGTGGAGCTCGTCGTCTCCCTGCTCGCCGTGCTCAAGGCCGGTGCCGCCTATGTGCCGCTGGACTCGCGCGCCCCGCAGGTCCGCTGGGAGCAGGTGATGGAGCGGACCGAACCGTCGGTGCTGCTCCTCGACCGGGCCCAGCCGGAGCTGGAGTTCGCCCACCGCGCCACCACCGTCGTGGTGGACGACGACTTCACCGGGCTCCCGGATCAGCCTCCCGCGGTGGCCGTCCACCCCGAGCGGCTCGCGTACGTGATGTTCACCTCCGGCTCGACCGGCCGCCCCAAGGGGGTCGCGGTCACCCACCGCGATCTGCTGGCGTTCGCCCTGGACGGCTGCTTCGAGGCCGACGCCCACCGCCGGGTGCTGCTGCACGCGCCGCACGCCTTCGACGCCGCCAACTACGAGCTGTGGGTGCCGCTGCTGACCGGCGGCACGGTCGTCATCGCCCCGCCGCAGGACATGGACGTCCGCACCCTGCGCCGGATGATCGCCGAGCACGGCATCACCGGACTGCACCTGACCGCCGGGCTCTTCCGCGTCGTGGCCGAGAACGACCTGGACTGCCTGACCGGTGTGCGGGAGCTGCTGGCCGGTGGTGACGTCGTGCCCGGTACGGCGGTGCGCGCCCTGCTCGAGCGGTTCCCCGGCATGGTGTTCAAGGACACCTACGGCCCGACCGAGACCACCTCCTTCGCCACCTTCCACCGGGTGACCTCCGCCGACCGGGTGCCCGACGTCGTACCGATCGGTGCCCCGCTGGACAACACGCGGGCCCATGTCCTGGACGGCCAGTTGCGCCGGGTGCCGCCGGGCGTGGTCGGCGAGCTGTACCTCGCCGGTGAGGGGCTGGCGCGCGGCTACTGGCGGGCGCCCGCCCTCAGCGCGGAGCGGTTCGTCGCCGACCCGTACGGTCCGGCGGGCAGCCGGATGTACCGGGTGGGCGACCTCGCCCGCTGGACCGGGGACGGGGTGCTGGAGTTCGCAGGCCGCGCCGACGACCAGGTGAAGATCCGGGGCTTCCGGATCGAGCCGGGTGAGGTCGAGGCCGCGGTCGCGCGCCGCCCCGGTGTCGCCTCCGCCGCCGTGGTCGTGCGCGAGGACCGCCCCGGGGACAAGCGGCTGGTCGCCTACGCGGTGCCCGCCCCGGGCCACCGCCTCGACACCTCCGCGCTGCGCGATGAGCTCGCCGAGGCGCTGCCCGACTACATGGTGCCCTCCGCCGTGCTGGCCCTGGACGCCCTTCCGCTCACCCCCAACGGCAAGCTCGACCGCAAGGCGCTGCCGGAGCCGGAGCTCACCGGCGAGGGGGCGGGCAGGTCTCCGCGCACCCCGCAGGAGCAGGTGCTGTGCGGACTCTTCGCCGAGATCCTCGAGCTGGCCTCGGTGTCGGTGGACGACAACTTCTTCTCCCTCGGCGGGCACTCCCTGCTCGCCACCCGACTGGTGCTGCGCATCCAGGCCGTCCTCGGCGCCGATGTGGCGGTGCGCGACCTGTTCGACGCGCCGACCGTCGCCGAGCTGGCCCGGCTGGTCGACCGGGCCACCGGAACGCGCACCCCGCTGACCCCCCGGGAGCGCCCCGCGGAGGTGCCGCTGGCGTACCCGCAGCGCGGACTGTGGTTCATCAACCAGCTGGACCACGCGGACGGCACCTACAACCTGGGTGTCTCGCTGCGCTTCACCGGACGGCTCGACCGCGCCGCGCTGCACACCGCGCTGCACGACGTCATCGCCCGGCACGAGAGCCTGCGCACCCTCTTCCCCGACCGCGGCGGGGTGCCCTCCCAGGTCGTGCTGGACGCCGAGCGGGCCCAGGCCGAGATCCGGGTCTCCGAAGTGGCCGAGGAGCGGCTGGACGAGACGCTGTCGGAGGTGGCGCGGCGCGGCTTCGACCTCGCCGCCGAACTGCCGATCCGCGCCGACCTGCTGGTGCTGAGCCCCACCGAGCACGTCTTCCTGATCGTGGTGCACCACATCGTCGCCGACGGCTGGTCCTTCGGCCCGCTGGTGGACGACCTGGTCGCCGCCTACACCGCGCGGCGCACCGGGGCCGCGCCCACCTGGCGGCCGCTGCCGGTGCAGTACGCGGACTACACGCTGTGGCAGGCCGAGCTGCTGGGCGCCGAGGACGATCCGGACAGCCTGCTGGGCGGTCAGCTGGACTACTGGAAGCGGACTCTCGCCGGTCTGCCCGAGCAGCTGGAGCTGCCCACCGACCGGCCCCGCCCGGCGGTGCTGAGCAACGACGGAGACCGTCTGCCGCTGACCCTGAGCCCCGAGCTGCAAACCGCGCTGACCGACATCGCCCGCTCCAGCGGCGCCAGCCTCTTCATGGTGGTGCAGGCGGGCCTGGCGGCGCTGCTGTCCCGGCTGGGCGCGGGCGAGGACATCCCCGTAGGCACGGCCATCGCGGGCCGCAACGACGAGTCCCTGGTGGACGGCATCGGCTTCTTCGTCAACACCCTGGTGCTGCGCAACGACCTGTCCGGCGACCCCACCTTCCGGCAGCTGGTCGAGCGGGTCCGGGAGGCGGACCTGGCCGCCTACGCCCACCAGGAGGTGCCGTTCGACCTGCTGGTGGAGACCCTGAGCCCGGACCGGTCGCTCTCCCGGCACCCGCTGTTCCAGACCATGCTGACGTTCGAGAACATCCCCGAGCTGACGCTGCGCTTCCCCGGCCTGGACACCCGGCTGCACCCCGCCAACAACCGCACGGCCAAGTTCGACCTCGACTTCGCCATCGGCGAGACCTTCGACGCAGGCGGTGCCCCGGCCGGGATGACCGGCACCCTGGTCTACAACACCGACCTGTACGACCGGGCCGGCGCGCAGGCCCTGGCCGACCGGTTCGTACGCCTCCTGGAGACGGTGGCGGCCAACCCGGCCGTCCGCCTCACGCAGATCGACCTCCTCTCCGAGGCGGAGCGCCGCCGGGTGCTGGTGGAGTGGAACGGGGACGCGGCCGATGAAGTCGCGGCCACACTCCCGGAGCTGTTCGAGGCGCGGGTGCGGGAGTGCCCCGGTGCGCGGGCGGTGTCCCTGGGCGCGGATGGGCTGACGTACGGGGAGCTGAACGAGCGGGCCAACGCCCTGGCCCGGCTGCTGGTCGAGGGGGGCGCGGGTCCCGGCCGGTTCGTGGGCCTGGTGCTGCCGCGGTCGGTGGATCTGGTGGTGGCGCTGCTGGCGGTGGTGAAGTCGGGCGCCGCGTATGTGCCGATCGACCCCTCGTATCCGGCGGACCGCATCGCCTACACGGTCTCGGACGTGGATCTGGCGCTCGTGGTGACGGACACCCGGGTCGAGGTGGCGCTGCCGGAGGGCGTGGCGCGGGTGGTGCTGGGCGATGGGCCGGTCGCGGACCGGCTCGCCGGACTGCCGGGTACGGACCTGACGGACGCCGACCGGATCGCCCCGCTCGTACCGGAAGCGCCCGCGTATGTGATCTACACATCGGGTTCGACGGGCCGCCCCAAGGGTGTGGTGGTCTCGCACGGCAATGTGGTGCGGCTCTTCGAGCACACCCGGCAGTGGTTCGCGTTCGGCCCGGACGATGTGTGGACGCTGTTCCACAGTTACGCGTTCGACTTCTCGGTGTGGGAGCTGTGGGGGCCGCTGCTGCACGGCGGCCGGCTCGTGGTGGTGCCGTTCGACGTGTCCCGTTCGCCGGAGCGCTTCCTGCGGCTGCTCGCGGATGAGCGGGTGACCTTCCTCAACCAGACGCCTTCGGCGTTCTACCAGCTGATCCACGCCGACCGGGAGGATCCGGGGACCGGTGACCGGCTGGCGCTGCGCCATGTGGTCTTCGGCGGTGAGGCGCTCGACCTGGGACGGCTGCCGGACTGGTACGAGCGGCACGGAGCGGGCGCCGCCTGCGCCCCGCTGCTGGTGAACATGTACGGCATCACCGAGACCACGGTCCACGTCAGCCATCTGCCGCTGAATGCGGAGCTGGCGGCCTCGGGCGCGGGCTCGCTCATCGGCCGGCCCATCCCCGACCTGCGGATCTATGTGCTGGACGGTGCGCTGCGCCCGGTGCCCCCAGGGGTGGCGGGGGAGATGTACGTGGCCGGTGGCGGGGTGGCGCAGGGGTATCTGAAGCGGCCGGGGCTGAGCGCGTCGCGGTTCGTGGCCGATCCGTTCGCGGGCGATGGTTCGCGCATGTACCGGACCGGTGATCTGGCCCGCTGGACCGTGGCCGGGCTGCTGGAGTATCTGGGCCGGGCGGATGACCAGGTGAAGATCCGGGGCTTCCGGATCGAGACGGGGGAGATCGCCGCCGTGCTCTCCGCCTGCCGGGGCGTGGCCGACTGCGCGGTGGTCGCCCGGGACGACGTCGGCGGCGAACGCCGACTGGTGGCCTACGTGGTGCCGCAGGACCCGAATGATCCTCCGGAGCCGGGCCCGCTGCGCGACGCGCTCGCCGCGTCGCTGCCCGACTACATGCTGCCGTCCGCGTTCGTGGTGCTGGACGCCCTGCCCCTGAACGCCAGCGGCAAGCTCGACCGCAAGGCGCTGCCCGCCCCGGAGTACGCGCCGGTGGCGGCGGGCCGCGCGGCGGGCACACCCCGCGAGGAGATCCTCTGCGGTCTGTTCGCCGATGTGCTCGGCGTGCCCGCGGTCGGCGTGGACGACAACTTCTTCGACCTGGGCGGCCATTCGCTGCTGGCGGCCAGGATCGTCAACCGGATCCGTTCGGTCCTGGCCGTCGAGCTGTCGGTCCGCACGCTCTTCGAGGCCCCGACCGTGGCGGCGCTGGCGAGGACCCTGGACGGGGAGGCGGCCGCCCGGCTGCCGCTGACCGCCCGCGAGCGGCCCGAGGTGCTTCCGCTGTCCTTCGCCCAGCGCAGGCTGTGGTTCCTGAGCCGGATGGAGGGGCCGAGCGCCACCTACAACGTGCCGGTGGTGCTGCGGCTGTCCGGGGAGCTGGACCGGGCGGCCCTGGAGCGGGCGCTGGGCGATCTGATCGGCCGCCACGAGAGCCTGCGCACGGTCTTTCCCGAGACCGACGGCTCGCCCCGGCAGCAGGTGTGGGAGCCGGACGCGGTGCGGATACCGCTGACCGTGGTGGAGACGACCGAGGACGCGCTGCCCGAGCAGCTCGAGGCGACCGTCACCCGGGGCTTCGACCTGACCATTCAGCTGCCGCTGCGGACCACCCTGTTCGCGCTCGGCGGGAGCGAGTACGTCCTGGCCCTGGTGATCCACCACATCGCCACCGACGGCTGGTCCACCGCGCCGCTGGTGCGCGACCTGTCGGCCGCCTACACCGCCCGCGCGGACGGCCGGGCCCCGGCCTGGGAGCCGCTGCCGGTCGCCTACGCCGACTACACCCTCTGGCAGCGCGACCACCTCGGCGACGAGGACGACCCGGAGAGCCTGGCCTCCCGTCAGCTGGCGTACTGGCGCGGGGCGCTCGCCGGGCTGCCGGACGAGCTGACCCTGCCCACCGACCGGCCCCGGCCGGCCGTGGCCGGTCATCGCGGCCGCACCCTGGACTTCGCGATCGACCCCGGGCTGCACGAGCGGCTCACCGCGCTGGCCCGGGCCCGCGGGGTCAGCACCTTCATGGTGCTCCAGTCGGCGCTGGCCCTGCTGCTCACCAAGCTGGGCGCCGGGGAGGACATCCCGGTCGGCAGCCCCATCGCCGGGCGCCCCGACCAGGCCCTGGAGGACCTGGTCGGCGTCTTCCTGAACACGCTGGTGCTGCGCACCGACACCTCGGGCGACCCGACGTTCGACCAGTTGCTGGAGCGGGTGCGGCGCACCGCGCTGGACGCCTACGCCCACCAGGACGTGCCGTTCGAGCGGCTGGTGGAGGTGGTCGACCCGGAGCGGTCCCTGGCCCGGCATCCGCTGTTCCAGGTCATGCTGATGGTGCAGAACATGCCGGCCGCCGAGACCGCGCTGGGCGGGCTGGCCCTGCGGCCCGAGCTGGTCGACCTGGGCGTCGCCAAGGTCGATCTGAGCTTCGCCTTCGGCGAGCGGCCGGACCGGCCGGGCGAGCTGTCCGGCGTCTGCGAGTACAGCACCGAGCTGTTCGACGCGGACAGCGTGAAGACGCTGGTCCGGCGGCTGATCCAGGTGCTGGAGGCGGTCACCGGTGACCCGGGGCTGCGGATCAGCGAGGTCGAGGTGCTCTCGGCGGCCGAGCGCGAGCGGGTGCTGGTCGAGTGGAACGACACCGCGCGGCCGCTGCCCGCACGCCGGGTCCACGAGCTGTACCAGGAGCAGGCGGCCCGTACCCCGTCGGCCGTCGCGGTGCTCTCCGGCGGTGTCGAGCTGACCTACGCCCAGCTGGAGACGCGCGCCAACCGGCTCGCCGCGCTGCTGACCGCCCGCGGGGCGGGCCCCGAGCGGCTGGTGGCCGTGGCGCTGCCGCGCTCGGCGGACCTGCTCGTCGCCCTGCTGGCCGTGCTCAAGACCGGGGCGGCCTATCTGCCGCTGGACCCGGAGCACCCCAGGGACCGGATCGGCTACACCCTCCAGGACGCCCGCCCCGCGCTGGCGCTGGTCACCTCCGGCACCGCACCGCTGCTGGCCGCGGACGGCCGGGACGGCGGGGACGGCGGGGACGGCGGTGGGCAGGATCTGGCGGGCCGCAGCGGGGAGGTTGCCGCGGGCGGTGATGCGGTGACCGGTGGTGCCGCGGGCGCTGGGCACGGCGGCGTACCGGCGCTGGTGCTGGACGACCCGGCCACCGCCGCCGAGCTGGCGGCGGCGCCCACGGCCGCGCCCGGTGCGGTGTGCTCACCGGACCACCCGGCGTATGTCATCTACACCTCAGGTTCGACCGGCCGCCCGAAGGGCGTGGTCGTCCCGCACGGCGCGCTGAGCAACTTCCTGGACGACATGGGCGGGCGGTTCGGCCTCGGCCCCGCCGACCGACTGCTCGCGGTCACCACGGTGTCGTTCGACATCGCGGCGCTGGAGCTCTATCTGCCGCTGCTGTCCGGCGCGGGCGTGGTGATCGCCGACCGGGACACCGTGCGCGACCCGGCCGCGCTGCTGCGGATGGCCGAGGAGACCGGGGCGGGGGTCGTCCAGGCGACGCCGTCGCTGTGGCAGGCCATGGTCACCGCGTCGCCGGAGGCGCTGCGCGGGCTGCGGGTGCTGGTCGGCGGTGAGGCGCTGCCGGAGGCCCTGGCCACGCGGCTGCGCGCGTCGGCCGCCGGGCTGACCAACCTCTACGGACCGACCGAGACCACCATCTGGTCGACGGCCGCGGACCTGACGGACGACCAGGGCGTGCCCTCGATCGGCACCCCGATCGCCAACACCCGCGTCTATGTGCTGGACGACCGGCTGCGGCCGGTCGCCCCCGGGGTGCCGGGCGAGCTCTACATCGCCGGCGCGGGCGTGGTGCGCGGCTACCACAACCGGCCCGCGCTGACCGCGGAGCGGTTCGTGGCCTGCCCGTTCGGCGGCACCGGCGAGCGCATGTACCGCACCGGCGACATCGTCCGCCGGACCGCCGACGGTCGGCTGGAGTTCTCGGGCCGGGCCGACCACCAGGTGAAGGTGCGCGGCTTCCGGATCGAGCTGGGGGAGATCGAGACGGTGCTGACCGCCCATGAGGCGGTCGGCCAGGCCGTGGCGCTCGCCCGCGCCGACCAGGGCGGCGGGGCGCGGCTGGTCGGCTATGTGGTGCCGAAGGTCCCCGGCGCGGCGCCGGATCCCGGAGTGCTGCGCAAGACGCTCGGCGAGTCGCTGCCGGAGTACATGATCCCGTCCGCGTTCGTGGTCCTGGACCGGCTGCCGCTCACCCCGAACGGCAAGCTCGACCGCAAGGCGCTGCCCGCACCGAGCTTCGGCGCGGCGGCCGATTCGCGGCCCCCGCGGACCCCGGTCGAGGAGGCGCTGTGCGCGGTCTTCGCCGAGGTGCTGCGGCTGCCCTCGGTCGGCATCGACGACAGCTTCTTCGAACTGGGCGGCGACAGCATCGTGACGATGCAGCTCATCGCCCGCGCCCGGGCGGCGGGTCTGGTCCTCGCCGTCAACGACGTGTTCGAGCACAAGACGGTGGCCGGGCTCACCGCGGTGGCGGAGGTGCTCGACGACGCGGCCTCCCGCGAACCGGACAACCCCGTCGGCGAGTTCGCCGCGACGCCGATCATGCACTGGCTGCGGGAGCGCGGCGGTGCGATCGACTCCTTCAGCCAGCCGATGCTCGTGCGGACCCCGGCGGGCCTGGACCTGCCGACGCTCACCACCGCGCTCCAGGCGCTGCACGACCGGCACGATGTGCTGCGCGCCCGGCTGGTCGGCCGCGACGTCGAGGGCGTCGAGGGCGACCAGGGCGTCGAGGGCGTTGAAGGTGACCAGGGTGACGAGGGCGGCTGGCGGCTGAGCGTGCCACCGGCCGGGGCGGTGTCCTGCGCGGACCGGGTCCGCCGGGTCGACATCGCCGCCACCGAGCCCGGGGAGCTCGCCCCGCTGATCGGCCGCGCCCTCACCGAGGCCCGTGCGGAACTGGCGCCCCGGGACGGCGAGATGGTGCGCGCGGTGTGGTTCGACGCCGGTCCCGGACGGCCGGGACGACTGCTGCTCGTCGCCCACCACCTGGTGGTCGACGGGGTGTCCTGGCGGATCCTGCTCCAGGACCTCGCCGACATCGCGACGGCCGTCGCCGCCGGACGGGAGCCGGAGCTCACTCCGGTGGGCACCTCGGTGCGCCGCTGGAGCGAACTTCTGGCGGCCGAGGTGCGCAGGCCGGAACGGCGGGCGGAGCTGCCGCTGTGGACGGACGTCCTGTCCGCCCCGGACGCCCGGCTCGGCGGGGCCACCTCGGCCCCCGGGCACGACCCGGCGGGACCGGTCGCCCGCGTCACCATGACGCTGCCGGCCGCGAAGACCGCGCCGCTGCTCGGCGAGGTGCCGTCGGTGTTCCACTGCGGTGTGGACGACGTGCTGCTGAGCGCCCTGGCGCTGGCGGTCGCCGACCGCCGCCGCCGGCTGGGCTCCTCGGTCTCCTCGGTGCTGGTCGCCGTGGAGGGGCACGGCCGGGACGAGAGCGTCGGGGGCGTGGATCTGTCCCGTACGGTGGGCTGGTTCACCAGCCTCCACCCGGTGCGGCTCGACCCCGGCCAGGTGCAGTGGGGCGAGCTGTGGTCGGGCGGCCCGGCCACCGGGCGGGTGGTCAAGCGGATCAAGGAACAGCTGCGCGCGGTGCCCGGCACCGGGATCGGCTACGGCCTGCTGCGCCATCTGGACCGGGAGACGGCCGCGGAGCTGTCCGGGGCGGCCGTGCCGTGGATCGGCTTCAACTATCTGGGCCGGGTCGAGGTCCACGACGGGCCCGGCGGCGACTGGCGCCCGGCCTCGGAGGCGCTCGACCTCGACCTCGGCGGCGACGGCCTCGGCACCCCGTACGGACTGGAGCTGAACGCCGTCACCATCGACCGCCCCGGCGGCCCTGAGCTCATGGTGACCTGGACCTACGCCTCCGATGTGCTGTCCGAGGCGGAGGTACGGGAGGTCGGCGAGGTGTGGCTGCGCGCCCTGGACGGGATGGCGCTGCATGCGGCCGGGCCCGGCGCGGGCGGCCACACCCCCTCGGACCTCGCCCTGGCGAATCTGGAGCAGGAGGAGATCGAGTTGCTGGAGGACGAGTGGTGAAGCGTCGATGACCATCACCTCTGAGGAGTTCACCCGGGCCATGGCCCGGGTGCCCGCCCCCGTGACGGTGGCCACGACGGTCGACGCGTCCGGACGCAGATGGGGGTTCACGGGCAGCTCGTTCAGCTCGCTGTCCCTGACCCCGCCACTGGTGCTGATCTGCCTGGGCAAGACCGCGAGCACCCATGAGGCGTTCACCACCGCCGAGAGTTTCATGATCAACATCTTGGCGGAGGGACAGGCGGACATCGCGAGGCGGTTCGCCGCCTCCGGTGCGGACCGGTTCGCGGCGGGCGACGCCCTGCCGATGGAGCTGGGGCTGCCGGGCATACCGGAGGCGGTCGCCCGGGTCGCCTGTTCACTGCACCGCGTCGTGGACGGCGGCGACCACTCCGTCCTCATCGGCCGGGTCGTGGCGGCCCACGTCGGCGAGGACGACCCGCTCGTCTACTGCGACCGCTCCTTCCAGCGCCCGGCGGCGGTGGCCGAGACGGTCCGCGGGGCAGCGGTCTGGTGAGCGCGGCCCCGCGGACCGGGGGTGGACCGACCGCGGGAATCAGTGCCCGCGCGCGATCCACTCCTCCAGATGCGGGGCCTCGTCCCCGATGGTCGTGGAGTCGCCGTGGCCGGTGCGGACCACCGTCTCCGGCGGCAGCGTCAGCAGCCGCTCCCGGATCGACTCGATGATCGTCGGGAAGGACGAGTACGAGCGCCCGGTGGCGCCCGGGCCGCCCTGGAACAGGGTGTCCCCGGAGAAGACCGTGGTCAGCTCCGGTGCGTAGAGACAGACGGCGCCGGGGGAGTGGCCGGGGGTGTGCAGCACCCGCAGCCGCGTCCCGGCGACCGTGAGGACGTCACCGTCGGCCAGCGGCTTGTCCGGGGCGCGGTCCGGGTGGCGCATCCGCCACAGCACCTCGTCCTCGGGGTGCAGCAGGATCGGCGCGCCGGTGCGCTCGGCGAGCGCGGGGGCCGCGTCGATGTGGTCGTCGTGGCCGTGGGTGGAGATGATGCCGAGCAGCCGGCGGCCGCCGACGGCGTCCGCGATGGCGTCGGCGTCATGCGCGGCGTCGATCACGTACACCTCGTGGTCGTCGCCGATCAGCCAGACGTTGTTGTCCACCTCCCAGGTGCCGCCGTCCAGCGAGAAGGTGCCGGAGGTGACGAGGTGGTCGACGCGTACGGGCGGAGGGGTCATCAGAACATCACCACCGAGCGGAGCACCTCACCGCGGTGCATCTTGGCGAACGCCTCCTCGATGTCCTCGAGCCCGATCGTCTCGCTGACGAACGCGTCCAGGTCGAGGCGGCCCTGCTGGTAGAGGTCGATCAGCATGGGGAAGTCGCGGGACGGCAGACAGTCCCCGTACCAGGAGGACTTGAGCGACCCGCCGCGCCCGAAGACGTCCAGGAGCGGCAGCTCCAGCTTCATCTCGGGGGTGGGGACGCCGACCAGGACGACGGTGCCGGCCAGGTCGCGGGCGTAGAACGCCTGCTTGTACGTCTCGGGGCGGCCCACCGCCTCGATCACGACGTCGGCGCCGTTGCCGTCGGTCAGCTCGCGGACGGACTCGACGACGTCGGAGCTCTTGGCGTCGATGGTGTGGGTGGCGCCCAGCGAGCGGGCCCACTCCAGCTTCCGCTGGTCCAGGTCCACCGCGATGATCTTCGCGGCCCCGGCCAGCCGCGCCCCGGCGACCGAGGCGGCGCCGACCCCGCCGCAGCCGATCACGGCGACGGAGTCACCGCGCTGGACGTTGCCGGTGTTGAGCGCGGCGCCGATGCCGGCCATCACCCCGCAGCCGAGCAGTCCGGCCGCGGCGGGCGAGGCCGAGGGGTCGACCTTGGTGCACTGCCCGGCCGCCACCAGCGTCTTCTCGGCGAACGCGCCGATGCCGAGCGCCGGGGACAGCTCGGTGCCGTCGGTCAGGGTCATGGGCTGCTTCGCGTTGTGGGTGTTGAAGCAGTACCAGGGGCGGCCGCGGCGGCAGGCCCGGCACTCGTGGCAGACCGCGCGCCAGTTGAGGATCACGAAGTCGCCGGGGGCCACCTCCGTGACGCCCTCGCCCACGGACTCCACGGTGCCCGCCGCCTCATGGCCGAGCAGGAAGGGGAACTCATCGTTGATCCCGCCCTCCCGGTAGTGCAGGTCGGTGTGGCAGACGCCGCACGCCTGGATCCGCACCACCGCCTCGCCGGGGCCGGCGTCCGGCACCACGATCGTCTCGATCCTGACCTTCTCGCCCTTGCCGGGGGCTACCACGCCGCGTACCTGTTGAGTCATGACAGCAGCGTAAGTGCCGACCAGCGGCTACGACAGGGATGACGAGGCCCGTCCGGAACGGGCCGCACCGGTCTCCCGGTGCGGCCCGCTCAGGCTTCTTCCGGACGTACCCCGGGGACTACTTCACGTTGATCGCGGTCCAGGCGGCGGCGACCGCCTTGTACTCGGTGGAGTTGGCCCCGTAGAGGTCGGACGCGGCGCTGAGAGTGCCGGTGCGGGCGCCCGCGTACTTGGTCGTCGAGGTCCAGTACGTGGTCAGGGCCCGGTACCAGATCTTGATGGCCTTGTCCCGGCCGATCCCGGTGACGGTCGAGCCGTCGTAGGTCGGGCTGTTGTAGCTCACGCCGTTGATCACCTTCGCGCCGCTGCCCTCGGACAGCAGGTAGAAGAAGTGGTTGGCGGGGCCGGAGGAGTAGTGGACGTCGATGTTGCCGAGCGTCGAGGACCAGTAGTCCTTGGACGCCCCGTCCTTGCTGGGCTTGTCCTGGTAGCGCAGCGGGGTGCCGTTGCCATTGATGTTGATCTTCTCGCCGATGAGGTAGTCACCGACGTCCGCGGAGTTGCCCGAGTAGAACTCCACCGCGGTGGCCATGATGTCGGAGGTGGCCTCGTTGAGACCGCCGGGCTCACCGGCGTAGTTGAGGTTCGCGGTGGCCGCGGTCACACCGTGGCTCATCTCGTGGCCGGCCACGTCCATCGCGGTCAGCGCGTTGGCGTTGCCCGAGCCGTCGCCGTACGTCATGCAGAAGCAGGAGTCCTGCCAGAAGGCGTTGACGTAGTTGTTGCCGTAGTGGACGCGGGAGTACGAGCCCACGCCGTTGTTCTTGATGCCGTTGCGGCCCAGGAACTCCTTGTAGAAGTCCCAGGTCTCGGCCGCGCCGTAGTGCGCGTCGACGCCGGCGGTCTGGCGCCCGCCGCCCCATACGTCATCCGCGTCGGTGAACAGGGTGCCGGTTCCCGAGCTGCCCTGGTTCAGGTCGTACGTCTTGTGGTTGCCCCGGGTGGAGTCGGTGAGGCTGTACGTGGAGCCGCTCTTGGTGGTGCCCAGGGGTACCGTGCCGCTGTACTTGCTGGTGCCGGTGCCGGTCTCGACGCCCTCCCACTGGGACAGCTTCTTGCCCGTGGTGGCGTCGGTGACGACGTGCAGCTCGCTCGGGGTGCCGTCGGCCTGCGTGCCGGTGACGACGGTCTCCCAGGCCAGCACGGGCTTGCCGGTGGCCGCCCAGACCACCTTCCGTGGCGACTTGGCCTTCTCACCGGTGGTGGCCTTCGGCGCGGCCTTCAGCGCGGTGCCGGAGGCGGCCGAGGAGGCCACGGCGGCGTCGGTGCTCTTGACCGCTATCCGCGCGTCGGTGGCCTTGTTGACGGACCGCGCGCCGCTGGTCTTCTCGTGGACGACCAGGTCGCCGCCGAGGACGGGCAGTCCCGCGTAGGTGCGCTCGTAGCGGGTGTGAACGGTTCCGTCCGCGTCCTTGATGACGTCGCGGACGAGGAGCTTCTCCTTGGCCCCGAGCCCGAGGGACTCGGCCTGCGCGGAGGCGTCGGCCTGGGCCGCCTTGATCGCGGTGGCGCGCTCGCCCGCGGACAGCGGAAGCGCCGTGGCGCCCGCCTCGCGGGAGTGCTCCGGCTGGGCGCTGGCCTGGCCGGTCTGCACGCCTATGACGACCATGGCGGCGGAGGCGACGAGCGCCGCCACGCGGACGGTCTTCTTACGGGGGGAGGAAGCGATGGGTCTCACTCGGTCTCCTTGCCTTGGGGCCGCCGGGTCGCGGCCCTGTGTAGGGGGTACGGCCGGCCATGGGTGGGCCGTCCGGTCGAGCAGGAGTTGGTGCGAGTGGTGCACAGAGAGGTGCATGAGGGCCTTACCGCGGAGTCAGAAGACGCGCGGCGGGCCGACCAGAGATTGTCATTGAACGATCGATTGGGATAGGCGCGTAACAAGAATTTGACTCGACGTTGTTCAAGTAGGGGCGAATTCGGTCAGCGAGGCATGAGGCAACAACGGCTGGTTGATGCCGACTTATGCCCCTACGTCATGCCCCCGCCACGTCGGTGCCTCCGGTCGGGGCGAGGGCAGGTCCCGGCCGATCGCCCAGGTGACGAGCGCGGCGGGGCGATCGGCGGCCGCGGAGCGCGGAGTTGGGGTGTGTTGCCGTGTACGCGACGAGAAGACGATCTGTGCGGTGGGCCGTGCGCGACCGGGTGTCCCGCAGGCGCGGTCAGAACTCCAGCACCGCCCGGTAGCGCGCGCGTCCGTGCCGGACGTGGTCGAGCGCCTCGCCGATGCGTGTGACCGGGAACGTCTCGACGACCGGACGGATGGCGTGCCGCGCCGCGAAGTCCAGCATCTGCCGGTTCTCCTCCGCCGAACCCACGACGCCGCCGACGAGCCGCTTCTCGCCCGGCAGCAGGCTCAACGGGTGAATGTTGAACGATTCGTGGGGAACGCCGACCACGGACAGCGTCCCCTGCGGGCGCAGCGCCGCCAGGTACGCGTCCCACGGCAGATCGGCCGAGACGGTCGAGAGGATGAAGTCGAACGAGCCCGCGGCCCGCTCGAGCCCCTCCTCCGCGACGATGAACTCATGGGCGCCGAAGCGCCGGGCGTCGTCCGCCTTCGCCGCCGTCGAGGAGATGGCGGTCACATGGCAGCCCCACTTGGCGAGGAACTGGATCGCGAGGTGGCCCAGGCCGCCCACCCCCACCACGGCGACCCGGTCCGTGGGCCGGACCCCGTTCCGGCTGATCGCCGAGAAGACCGTGATCCCGGCGCACAGGAGCGGCGCCGCGTGCTCGGAGGCGAGGGTGTCGGGCAGGGGCTGGACATACCGCCAGTCGCTCGCCCGCACCCGGGTGGCGAACGCGCCGCGGTCGCCGCGCAGCGCCGTGTCGTCCTTGTGCGGGCACAGGAACTGCCGACCGGTGAGGCACCACTCGCAGGTGAAGCACGCCCCGGCCACCGCGCCGACGCCCACGCGCCGGCCGACGGTCAGCCGCGTGCCGTCGACGGCGCTGCCCACGGCCTCGACCACGCCGACCGCCTCATGCCCCGCGACCACCGGGAACCGGGAGACCCCGTACACGTCGTCCACCAGGCCGACGTCGGTCTGGCAGACGCCGCAGTGCGTCACCCTGACATCGACCTCCAGCGGCCCCAGGGGCTCCGGCTCGTACTCGAGCGGCCGTACGGGCCCACCGGCCTTCTCCACCGCGTACGCGCGCACGGTCATGCGTCCCCACCTCATTTTTCTAACTAACTAGTTGGTTGGATTTTTGTACGCTACGCGCCCACGCCCAGCGCTGGCAACTAACCAGTTGGTAACCTGAGCCCCGTGTCTCCCCGGAAAAGCGATGCCACCCGCCGCCGCCTGCTCGACGCGGCCACCGCCGACTTCGCGGCCCATGGCATCGCGGGCGCCCGGGTCGACCGCATCGCGGCCGCCGCGGGCGTCAACAAGGCGCAGCTGTACGCCTACTTCGGGGACAAACTCGGCCTCTTCGGCGCCGTCTTCCGCCTCCACGCCGACGCCGTCGTCGACGCCGTGCCCTTCACCGCCGACGACCTCCCCCGGTACGCCGTGCGGCTCTACGACGCCGCCTTGGAACGCCCGGAGCTGGTCCGCCTGGCCGCCTGGGCGAGGCTCGAAGGAGTGGTCACCGACAACCAGGTGACCGAGTCATCGGCGGTCACCGTCAAACTCCAGGCGATCGCCGAGGCCCAGCGCGCCGGTCATGTCACCGCCGCGATCGACCCCCAGGACGTCCTCGCGCTGGTGCTGGCCATGGCCCTGACCTGGTCCGCCGCCGGCCTCTCCGCCACCGCCACCCCCGACGACCCGCCCAGGGCCCACACCCGCCGCAAACAGGCCCTGGCCCAGGCGGTCTCGGGTGCCTTCGGCGCAAGCGCTGATCGCCCCCCGAAAGGGTGACAACGGGCTCAGTCGCCCGAGACCGCTCGCCTACGCTGGAAGCATCGCTCCGTACGAAGGAGGTCCACCGTGGCACTGACGGCCCCCGAGCGCGAGGCGCGCACGGACAGTGGCGAGAGCACCGCTTCATCGGTCGAGGAAGCCTTCGTGGCGTTGAGCGCGGCAGCCCCCGAGGGATGGCGCGTGGAACTGATCGAAGGGGAAATCCACGTGGTGCCTCCCGCTAATGGCGAGCACGAAGAGATTGTGTCCGAGGTCGCGGATCAGGTGACCAGTCGTCGCACGAACAAGGAACTGCGGACGCGGACTGGGCTTGGGCTTCTCGTTCCTGGAGCTTCGGCCACCGGCAAGGTCGTTCCGGACATCGTCATCGCGCCCAAGGGGAGCTTTGACGACTCCTTGGAGTATCACGACCCCGGGGCGGTGATGCTCGTCGGCGAGGTCACATCACATTCGACCGCCGACAACGACCGGGGCCCCAAGCTCCGCGGTTACGCGGCGGCGGGCATTCCGTTCTACCTGCTGATCGACCGGGAGCGGAACCAGGCCGTGCTGCACTCCCTGCCCGCCGGGAAGAGGTACACCCGCAAGGTCGAGGTCGACATCTCCCAGCCGCTGTCGCTGCCCGAACCCCTCGGGTTCGACCTGGACACCAGCGAGTTCTGACCCCGCTCCGCTTCAGCGGGGACATGGCCACGGACGCGGCGAGGGCCGCCCCGGGTGCGGGGCGGCCCTCGGTGGTGGTGCGCTGGTGGAACCTCAGACGTTGACGCCGAAGTCCTTGGCGATGCCCACCAGGCCGGAGGCGTAGCCCTGGCCCACGGCGCGGAACTTCCACTCCGCGCCGTTGCGGTACAGCTCGCCGAAGACCATGGCGGTCTCGGTGGCGGCGTCCTCGCTCAGGTCGTAGCGGGCGATCTCGGTGCCGCCGGCCTGGTTGACGATGCGGATGAACGCGTTCCGCACCTGGCCGAAGTTCTGGCTACGGGACTCGGCTTCGTAGATCGAGACCGGGAAGACGATCTTCTCCACGTCGGCCGGCAGCCCGGCCAGGTTGACGTTGATCTGCTCGTCGTCGCCCTCGCCCTGGCCGGTGACGTTGTCACCGGTGTGGACGATGGTCTGGTCCGGAGTGGACTTGTTGTTGAAGAACACGAAGTGCTGGTCGGAGTAGACCTTGCCCTGCGTGTTGACGGCGATGGCGCTCGCGTCGAGGTCGAAGTCGGTGCCCGTGGTGGTGCGGACGTCCCAGCCGAGGCCGACCGTGACGGCGGTCAGGCCCGGTGCCTCCTTGGTGAGCGAGACGTTGCCGCCCTTGGACAGGCTTACAGCCATGGGGAGTCCCTTTCGTGGTCTCGATGGTCCGAGGCGACGGGCGAAGCCGTCGTCACCCTCCACAACGCCATGAACGCCCCGACAGGTTCCAGCTCTCTTTACTTTCTTTGCCAAACCCTGATGTCGGGGTACGACGAGATAACGAGATGACGCCGCCGGGGTCGGCAGGCGACCATGGGGGACATGCCCGCGCCCTATGTCATCCGAGGTTCGGTCTTCTTGCCGGAGGCCGAGTTGATGTGGCGTTTCTCGCGGTCCTCCGGGCCCGGTGGACAACACGTCAACACCAGCGACAGCCAGGTCGAGCTGCGCTTCGACCTCGCCCGCACCGAGGCGCTGCCGCCCGTATGGAAGGAGCGCGCCCTGGAGCGGCTGGCGGGCCGGCTGGTGGACGGGGTGGTGACCGTACGGGCCTCCGAGCACCGTTCGCAGTGGCGCAACCGCGAGACGGCCGCCGTAAGGCTCGCGTCACTGCTCGCGGAGGCGACCGCGCCACCGCCCAAGCCGCGCCGCCCCACCCGGATCCCCCGGGGCATCAACGAGCGGCGACTGCGCGAGAAGAAGCAGCGGAGCGAGGTCAAGCGGGGGCGTACGGGGCGGGGCTGGACATAGCCCCGGGCCGGACGCGGCGACGGGCCGGACGTGCCCGGGCCGGGCCGCCGGTCACCGTTCACCCGGCCGCCATGTCTTCGGTGCCCCTCACCCCGTCGCCATGTCTTCGGTGCCCCTCACCCCAGCGCCCGGTAGCGCCCCCGGAAGTACGTCAGCGGCCCGCCCTCCGCGGCCGGTGCCGCCGCGGCGAGCACCCGGGCCACCACCAGCGTGTGGTCCCCGGCCGTCATCCGCTGCTCGGTGCGGCACTCCACCGTCGCCAGCGCGCCCACCGCGAGCGGCGCGTCCGTATGCTCGCCCCGCACCACGGACATGTCCTCGAACAGCAATCTGTCGCTGATGCGCCCCTTCATGGCGAATCGTCCCGCGATATGCCGCTGACCCTCCGACAGGACCGATACCGCCCAGTGGGGCTGTCGCTCCAGGAGCTCGTCCATCCGGGACCCGTTGCGAACGCTCACCATCACCAGCGGCGGGTCAAGTGACACTGACATGAACGCGGTGGCCGTCATGCCGACGTCCTCGCCGCGCGGCCCCTCCTCCGGGTCGTGCGCGGTCACCAGCACCACACCCGCGGTGAACCGCGACATCGCGGTGCGGAACTCGTCCTCGCTCACCCCACCAGCATGGGGGACGGCGGGCTCGGCTGGGCTGGAAGGAGTCGTCGGGAACACCCTTCGACGCTAACCGCCCGCGGCCGGTCCCCGCATCGGGCCCGGGGACCACTCCGGGCGTAGGTCGCGGGCCGTAAGCCCGGTGCCGGGGCGGGGGTGTCGGGGCGCCCCGGGCGGCCGCCTTGCAAGGCCAGGCGCCCGCATTCCGGGATTTGCGATCACAAAAACTAGGAGCGCTCCCACCCGCTCTGTTGAAGAAGTGAACACGGTCTGTGACATGAGTCACAGCAGGCAGTAATTGTTGACCCTGTGTACCGAGTGGGCAGCTCGCTGTGATTCAGTGGCCGTGGCAATCGGACGACAAGACGCCAGGAGTTTGCTGTCGAGGTCTCGGGGGAGTGCGATCGATGGAGACCGAGTCGGAGCCGTACATCCGCCTTACGACCCTGCGGCAGCTGCACCAGGTGGTCGCCGATCTGAACACCGCCCGCAGCCTCGCCGACACGCTTCAGGCCGTCGCCGACGGCGTCATCGCCGGGCTCGGGTTCGAGCTGTCGGCCGTCAACCTCGTCCGCCCCGACGGTGACCTCGTCGTCGCCGCCGTCGGCGGCAGCGCCGGGGCCGAGGCGCTGATGGCCGGGCGGGTCGGCCCCCGCTCCTCCTGGGAGCGCCGGCTGTCCATGGGCGAGCGCTGGGGCGATCTGCGCTTCATCCCGTACAGCGAGGGCTGGGTCCTCGACGACGACGACGTCCCGCAGTGGCACACCCCGGGACCCGCGCCCCGCTTCCCCGACGAATGGCATCCGATGGACCGCCTGTTCGCCCCGCTCTACGCGGCGGGCGCCTCCGGCGGCGAGCTCATCGGCGTCCTGTCCGTCGACAAACCGCGCAACGGCCGCCACCCCGGCGCCTGGGGCCGCGAGGCCCTCCAGATGTACGCCTTCCACGCCGCCGTCGCGATCGGCAACGCCCGGCTGCGCGGCAACATGCAGCGCGCCCTGCTGCGCCTGGAGCGCGAGCAGCAGGCGCTGCGCGCCAGCGAGGAGTCCTTCCGGCAGGCGTTCGAGTACGCGCCCAGCGGTATGGCCATCGCCGAGATGGGCGGCGATCAGCACGGCCGGCTGCTGCGCGCCAACGACGCCCTGTGCCGGCTGCTGGGCCGTCCGGCCTCCGCGATGCGCCGCTTCTCCTTCTCCGACCTGGTCCACCCCGAGGACATCGGCACCCTGCTGCGCACCTCCGCCGAGGGTGGCCGCGCCGAGCTGCGGCTGGCCCGCCGCGACGGTTCGTACGTCTGGGTCTCGCTGCGCAACTCGGTGGTGGCCGACGCCGCCGACGGCCCGCGCTTCCTGCTCACCCATGTCGAGGACATCGAGGAGCGCAAGCGCCATGAGCTCCAGCTCGCCCACCGTGCCAGCCATGACTCGCTGACCGGCCTGCCCAACAGCGCCGAGCTGCGCGCCCGGCTCGCCGCCCGGCTGTGCGCCACCCCGCCCCGGCCGGGCGGGGGGTACGAGGACGGGGGCGCCGCGGACGGCGGTGTCGCGGGCGCCGGCGGCGTCTATGTGGACGCGGCGGGGCATCTGCACGGCTTCGACGAGTTCGAGTGCTTCGGCACCCCGCCGCCGGTCGAGACCGCCCCGTTCGACGGCCATGTGCACACCGTCCCGCCCAACGAGGACTCCGACATCGACGACGGCCACAAGGGGCTCGCGGTGCTCTTCTGCGACCTCGACGGCTTCAAGTCCATCAACGACCGGTTCGGGCACCACGCGGGCGACGCCGTGCTCATCGAGGTCGCCCGGCGGCTGACCAACGGAGTGCGGGAAGGGGACACGGTCGCCCGCCTCGGCGGTGACGAGTTCGTCGTCCTCGCCGACGGCCTCGGCCGGGCCGACGCGGCTGACCTGGCGGTGCGGCTGCGGAACGCGATCACCCCGCCCATCCGGGTGGACGGCCGGGCGGTCCGGGTCGGTGCCAGCTTCGGTATCGGCTGGGCGGGCTGCGGAATGTCGGCCGAAGAAGTTCTGCACTCCGCTGACCAGCGGATGTACATCGAGAAGCGGTCCCGCTCCAAGGAGCGCCGCCGGGCCGGATGAGGTAGGGGGGCGGTCGGTCGCGGTAGGCTGCGCCGATGCGGCCCTGCCGCCGACAGTGAACCGATCATGAATATTGGCCATCCGGACAGCACACGCCCTGTTGAGGCCCTCTCGACCCTGATATGAGCTGTCGTGGCGCGTTCTGATCCCGCGCCGATGGCCATATGCATAGGGGAGTGACGAGGGATGACGGCCGGCAACAACGGCTCGGGCACACCGGAGAACGACGACCCGTTCGCGTACCTGTATCGCTCGGAGGGCGATCAAGGGAACGAGGGCGGTCAGTCGGGCCAGCCGGGTGCCGCCCCCCGCACCGGTGGCTACGGCTACCCAGGCCCGGCCCAGCCGGGGGTTCCCCGCACCTCGTACAACCAGGTCCGCGCGGTGGGTGAGCGCAACTACGGCCAGCAGCAGATCCCGAACCAGCAGCCGCAGGGCTACGGTCAGCAGGGTGGCTACGGCCGGCAGAACGCCCACTACGCCGCCCCCGAGACCCTGCCCGGCGGCGCGCCCCGCCAGCCCGGTGCGGCCGCCCCGCGCGGCGGCCATGGCGGAGGCGGCCGGGGCCCCAACAACAAGGGGCTGCTCATCGGCGCCATCGCCGTGGTCGCGGTGGTCCTCGTGGGCATCGGCGTCGCCATGATCACCAACGGTGACGACAAGAAGGACGACAAGGCCGACCCGACCGGCGGGCCCACGGCGGGCTCCAGCGTCCGGCCCAGCGACTCCTCCGGACCCACCAAGGGTCCGGGCGACGAGAAGCTGCCCACCGAGGACGCCGCGAAGATGAAGCTGACCGGCGGCGCGGCCCCCGCGAGCGACATCAAGGGCGCCAAGGCCGCGGGCGGCACCTACGTCGGCGGGCTCAACACCCCGGGCTCGTCCGCGACCTGGAGCGTGGACGTGGCCAAGGCGAAGTCCTACCGGCTGTACGTCACCTATGGCGTGCCCGGTGAGGACCAGAGCATGTCGCTGACGATCAACGGCAAGAAGGAGACCCGGCCGCTCAACATGAAGAACTTCTCGGGCGGGCCGAAGGGCGACTACGAGAAGGGCTGGACGGAGACCTGGTCGATCGTCCAGCTCGCCAAGGGCACCAATACGATCACCCTGTCGTGCGACCCCGGTGACAAGTGCGATGCCAATCTCGATCAGATGTGGCTCGCCAAGGCCAAGGGCTAGAGCCGGGCCGCGCCTGCGGCGGGCTGTTCCCCTCCCCGCCCCTTCCCGCAACCGGGGCTCCGCCCCGGACCCCGCTCCTCAATCGCCGGAGGGGCTGGAAGGTGGGGCTCTTCGCCCCGGGGCCCGCTTCTCGAGCGCCGGGGGGGCTGGAAGGTGGGGGGCTTCGCCCCGGGGCCCGCTTCTCGAGCGTCGGAGGGGCTGGAAGGTGGGGCTCTTCGCCCCGGGCCCCGCTTCTCGAGCGCCGGAGGGGCTGGGAGGGGGGCTCCGCCCCGGGCCCCGCTCCGCACCCTCCCCCGGCTGCCGCTGGGAGGTGCCCCCTGGCGGGGCTGGAAGGTGGGGCTCTTCGCCCCGGGCCCCGCTCCTCAATCGCCGAAGGGGCTGGAGGGTGGGGCTTCGCCCCAGACCCCGGGGTCCCGGGGCGGAGCCCCCGCCGTGTGGCGGAGCCGCCGGGCAGCCCGTAGGGCCGGGCGGTGCTCGGCGGTCGCTCAGGCCGCCGCCGGGTGTTCCGTGACCTCGATTCGCGTCAGCGCCTCGTCGTAGACCGCACGGTCGAACTCGCCCGCCACCGGTGACCTTACGGCCGCCGCCGACAGGGCGACGGCGCGGGCCAGCCGGTCCGGCCAGGGCGCCTCCTCGACCAGCCCGGACAGCAGCCCCGCGACCGCCGCGTCCCCGGCGCCCGTCGGATTGCCCGTCAGCCGGCGCGGTGGGGTGGCGCGCCAGGCGCCGTGGGCGGTGACCATGAGCATGCCGTCGGGCCCGAGCGAGGCGGCCACCGCGCGCGCCCCGCGCCGCCGGGTGTCGCGCGCGGCGCGCAGCGGGTCGGTGGAGCCGGTGAGCCCGGCGAGCTCGTCGGCGTTGGGCTTGACCAGATGGGGGCGGGCGGCGATGCCCCGGCGCAGCGGTTCGCCGCTGGTGTCCAGCAGCGTGGGCACGCCCGCCGCATGCGCCTCCCGGATGAGCTGGGCGTACGTCCCGACGGGGACCCCGGGCGGCAGACTGCCGCACAGCGCGACCGCCGACGCCTCGCGCAGCAGCCTGCCGTAGCTGTCCATGAAGGTGGACCACTCGGGGGTGGTGACGATCGGGCCCGGCTCGTTGAGCTGGGTGGTGTCGCCCGTGGTGGCGTCCACGACGCCGATGGTGCGCCGGGTGGTGCCGGCGATCGGGACCAGCGCGTCGGTGATCGTGCCGCGAGGGGCCTCGGGGCCGCCGCCGGGCGTGGCGATCTCGGCGAGCAGCTGCCGCAGCACCGCCCCGGTGACCCCGCCGACGAAGCCGGTGACGACGGTGTCGTGCCCCAGCGCGGACAGCACCCGGGCCACGTTGAGGCCCTTGCCACCGGGCCGTTCGGTGACCTCGGTGACGCGGTGGGTGGTGTGCGGGCGCAGTTCCGGCACCCGGTAGGTGACGTCGAGGGCGGTGTTGAGCGTGACCGTGAGGATCACCCTGGCATCCCCTCTCCCGTCCCCCCGCCGGACGGAGACTCCTGTGCTGAATGCGACTGTGTGCCGGGCCGTGCCCGAATCGCGCCTATCCCGAGTCGTGCCCGCCCGTTCCCGTGCCCGAGCGATCATGCCAAAACGAGTGGCTCGGGCCCAGACCTCCGCGTCGTTCCGGACGGCGTCGGACTGTGCCAACACACCGTCATCGCCAGCTGAAAACAGGGCACTTCAGTCCAGTTCGGGATGGACCACCCAAGCGCCCCGGCGCATCACGCCCCGCAGCCGGAAGTCGTCGTCGAGCACGACGAGATCGGCGTCCTTGCCGGGCTCGAGCGAACCCACCCGGTCGGCGATGCCCAGCACCCGGGCGGGGGTCGTGGACAGCGCCCTTACGGCCGCCTCGACGCCGAGTCCGTCGATCGTGACGGCCCGCCGGAAGGCCCGGTCCAGGGTGAGGGTGGAGCCCGCGATGGAGCCGGCCGTCGGCCCGTCGCTGATCCGCGCGACGCCGTCCTTGACCTCGACCTCCATGGGGCCGAGCGGATAGCGGCCGTCGCTCATGCCCGCCGCGCCCATCGCGTCCGTGATGAAGGCGACCCGGTCCGCGCCCGCCCGGTGGAAGGCCAGCCCCAGGACGGCGGGGTGCAGATGGGTGCCGTCGTTGATCAGCTCCACGGTGATCCGCTCGTCCTCCAGCAGCGCGGCCACCGGGCCGGGGGCGCGGTGCAGCAGTGACGGCATCGCGTTGAACAGGTGGGTCGCCACGGTCGCGCCCGCCTCGACGGCCTCCAGCGCCGCCTCGTACGTCGAGTCGGTGTGGCCGACGGCCGCGATGACCCCGCTGTCGGCCAGCAGCCGTACGGACTCCAGCCCGCCCGGCAGCTCGGGGGCGAGGGTCATCATCCGCGCGGTGCCGCGCGCCGCGTCCACCAGCTTGCGCACATCCGCCGGATCCGGCGCGCGCAGCAGCGAGGGCTGGTGGGCGCCGCAGCGGTGGGGGGAGATGAACGGCCCCTCGAAGTGGATGCCCGCCAACTCGCCCTGCTCCACCAGCTCCGAAAGGGCGGCGGCCTGCCGGGCGAGGTCGTCCAGGTCGCCGGTGACGGTGGAGGCGAGCATCGTGGTGGTGCCGTGCCGCCGGTGCGTACCAATGGCGGTCAGGGCCTCCTCGGGGGTGCCCGCCGAGAACGAGGCACCGCCGCCGCCGTGCACATGCAGATCCACGAAGCCGGGGACGATCCACCCGCCCGCCAGGTCGAGCGCCCGCTCGCCGCCGGAAGCCGCGTGGCCGGACGCGGAATCCGCCGCGGGCCCGGCCGCCGGTCCCGCCGTGTGTCCGGCCGCCGGTCCCGCCGCGGCTCCGGCCGGCGGTCCCCCCGCGGCTCCGGCCGCCGGTCCCGTCGCCGTGATGCGCGTGCCCTCGACCGTCAGCCGCCCGTTGTCGACCACGCCGTCCGGCAGGACCACCCGGGCGCCGGTGAGATGCGTTCGCTGGACCATCAGGCGGTTACCTCCGTGGAGAGTCGGTCCCAGGCGAGCAGACCCGCGCCCAGGCAGCCGGCGGTGTCCCCGAGGGCCGCCGGGACGATACGGGGGAGCTGCTGGAAGGTGAGCCGCTCCTCGACCGCGGTGCGCAGCGGTGCGAACAGCGTCTCCCCGGCCTCGGCCAGCCCACCGCCGACGATCAGCACACCGGGGTCCAGCAGGGTGAGGCCGGTGACCAGGCCGTCGGCGAGCGCGCCCACCATCTCCCCCCACACGGCCACGGCCCGGGGATCGCCGGACCGGACGGCCTTGGCGCAGTCGGCGGCGTCCGCGGCCGGATCGCCGCTCGCGGCGGCCCAGGCGCGGCCCACCGCGGCCGCCGAGGCGAGCGTCTCCAGGCAGCCGGACTGACCGCAGCCGCAGGCGGCGCCGCCCGGCCGGACGACGATATGGCCGATCTCGCCGGAGGAGCCATGGGCCCCGGGGTCGATGCGCCCGTCGACACCGATGGCGCCCGCGATGCCGGTGCCGACGGAGACGAACAGGAAGCGCCGGGCGCCCTCGCCCGCTCCTATGCGCCCCTCGGCCAGCCCGCCCAGCCGGACGTCATGGCCGAGCGCGACCGGGATCCCGCCCAGCCGCTCGGTGAGCAGCGCCCGCAGCGGGACGTCGCTCCAGCCGAGGTTGGCGGCGAAGACGGCCACCCCGCGGTCCTCGTCCAGGACTCCGGGCACGCCGACCCCCGCGGCCAGCGGGGGCCCGCCGAACCGCCGTTCGCCGATCGCGCGCAGCTCGGCGGCGAAGTCGAGGATCGCGGCCACGACCGCCTCGGGCCCGAGCTCCCGCTCGGTGGGCCTCCTGGCCTCGTGGAGGAGTGTGGTGTCCGCCCCGACGAGGGCGGCCTTCATACCGGTGCCGCCCACATCCAGGGCGATGACGTGTTTCACATGGAACAGTCTCGCGCGATCCACCATGAGAGGTCTAGTCCACTCGCCGCTTCTCGTCGGGAGATCACGCCGTTGTCCGCGGGGGAGTCGCAGGGGAGTTGCGGGGGAGTCGCAGGGGAGTTGGTGTGAACCAATCCCTCCGTTTGTGACTGGGTGACACATCCCACTTACGCGTGTAGCACCCCTCTCACCTGGGCAATCGAGCTCCGATACCGAAGCGATATGCCCATGGTGTAGACCTTGTGGAGGTTTGCAAGGCAGACTCGCTCGACCTCGGGGGAGGACCCTTGAGGATGAAACAAGCCATAGGGTGGGAAAACAGCGGTGCAGCGGCGACGGTTCTTGGGTCTGACAACGGCGGGTGTCGCGGCGGTGGCGACGGCACCAGGACTCACGGCCTGTGGCAGCGACAGCTCCGGCTCCGGCGGTGACGTCACCTTGAAGGTGGTCGCGGCCGACTACGGCGACAGCACCGCCAACAGCTCCCAGAAGTACTGGAACAAGGTGGTCCGGGCCTTCGAGGCCAAGAACAGCGGCCTCAAGGTTGACGTCAAGGTCTACAGCTGGACCGAGGTGGACCGCCGGGTGGCCGAGATGGTCAAGAACGGTCAGGCCCCGGACATCGCACAGATCGGCGCGTACGCCGACTACGCCGCACAGGGCAAGCTCTACCGCGCCGACGAGATGCTCTCCATCCCCACCCAGGCCGGTTTCATCACCTCGATCGCCCAGGCGGGTGAGGTGCGGCGGGTGCAGTACGGAGTGCCGTTCGTGGCCAGCGCCCGGCTGCTCTTCTACAACAAGAAGCTCTTCGACCGGGCCGGGATATCCTCCGCCCCCACCAGCTGGGCCGAGCTCAAGGAAGCGGCCGTCCGGCTCAAGGCCAACGGGGTGAAGATCCCGTACGGGCTGCCGCTCGGCCCCGAGGAGTGCCAGGCCGAGGCCATGATGTGGATGCTCAGCGGCGGTGGCGGCTACACCGACCCCAACGGCAGCTACACCATCGACTCCACCGAGAACATCGAGGCCTTCGAATGGCTGCGCGACGAACTCGTCGGCGCGGACCTCACCGGCCCCGGCTCCCCGGCACGCACCAACCGGCAGGACACCTTCGACGCCTTCGCCCGGGGCGAGGTCGGCATGCTCAACGGCCACCCCACCCTGATGCAGCAGGCGTCCGGCCACGGCATCGCATACGGCACCGCGCCGCTGCCCGGCCGCAGGGGCAAGTCCCCGTCGACGATGGGCGTCGCCGACTGGCTGATGGCCTTCAAGCAGAACGGCCACCGCAAGGAGATCGGGAAGTTCCTCGACTTCGTCTACACCGAGAACAACGTGCTGGACTTCGTCACCGAGTACGACCTGCTGCCGGTGACCACCGCCGTCGAGCAGACGATGCGCGGCGACCGTGAGTACAAGCGGCTGTGGCGGTTCCTGGACGAGCTGGAGAGCGCGGAGTTCTACCCGGCGGACAAGACCTCCTGGGCGGAGGTCAGCAAGCTGATCAAGCAGAAGATCGGCTCGACCGTGGCCAAGGGCGGCGACCCGGCGAGCGTGCTGGGCCAGATCCAGCGCGAGGCCGACGCCATGGAGAATGCGGGGGCATGACAGTGGACACGCCCGGCCCCGGCCCCTCCGACGACCCCGCCGACCGGGTCGGGGAACCCGTGGACCGGGTCGGGGAAGAGGAACCGGGCGCGGATACCGGGCTGTCGGAGCGCGATCTGGCCGTGCTCGCCGTGGAGCGGCGCGGCTGGCCGGGTCCCGGCGCCAAGGAGCGGGCGATACGGGAGGGGCTGGGCCTCTCCCCGACCCGCTACTACCAGCTGCTGAACGCGCTGCTTGACGACCCCAGGGCTCTGGAGCACGACCCGGTGACCGTCAACCGGCTGCGCCGGATCAGGGACGAGCGCCGCGGAAGGCGCTGACGCGCCTCGGGGCGACGGGACGGCCGGAACCGTTCACCGGCGGGACGGCCGTGGGGGCCGATCACCGGTGGGATGGCCGTGGGGCCGTTCGGTGTCCGTGGCGCGTTCATCGGCCGGGCGCCGGGGGCGTTCACCGGAGGTACGCCCGGGTGAAGCCCGCCGCGCCGCCGGGCCCGGTAGGGTCGCCGCCATGGGCAGCGCTATGGGAAGTCACCCCGTCCCCGTACCCACCACCTCCGCCGGCCGTGAGGGCCTCGCAGCCCTCCTCGCACGGCCCGGACGCGCCGTCGTCGGACTCGACTTCGACGGCACCCTCGCCGAGATCGTCCCCGACCCCGACCAGGCCCGCGCCCACCCCGGCGCCGTCCCCGCGCTCTCCCGGCTGGCCCCGCGGATCCGCTCCGTCGCGGTGATCACCGGACGCCCGGCCGAGATCGCCGTACGGTACGGCGGCTTCGCGGGGGCCGAGGGGCTGGACGGGCTCGTCGTCCTCGGTCTCTACGGCGCCGAGCGCTGGGACGCGGGCAGCGGCGAGGTGCAGGCGCCCGAACCGCACCCCGGCGTCGCCGCCGTCCGGGCCGAACTCCCCGCCGTCCTCGAGGAGCACGGCGCCTCGCGCGGTACGTGGATCGAGGACAAGGGGCGCGCCGTCGCCGTCCACACCCGCCGCGCCGAGGACCCCCAGGCCACGTTCGAGCGGCTGCGCGCGCCGCTGCACGCGCTCGCCGAGCGTCATGGGCTGATCGTCGAACCCGGCCGACTGGTGCTGGAGCTGCGGCCGCCGGGCATGGACAAGGGCGTCGCGCTCATCGACTACGTACGGCGGACGGGCGCGGAAGCGGTGCTCTACGCGGGCGACGACCTGGGTGACCTGGCCGCGTTCGCGGCGGTGGAGCGGCTGCGCGAGGAAGGCGTGCCGGGGATGCTGGTGTGCAGCGGCAGCACGGAGGTGACCGAGCTCGCCAAGCGGGCCGACCTGGTGGTCGACGGCCCGGCGGGTGTGGTGGACCTGCTGTCGGCCCTGGCCGCCGCGGTAGGCAACGACGCCGCGTAGGGCCGGGCGCGACAGCGCCCGCCCGGCATCCGGGCCGCGTCCGTAAGTCGGGCCGCGCCTGGTATCCGGATCGCGTCCGGCATCCGGGCCGCGTCGGGCATCCGGGCCGTGCCCGGCATCCGGGCCGCGTCGGGCATCCGGGCCGTGCCCGGCACCCGGGCCGCGTCCGGCATCCGGGCCGCGTCCGGCATCCGGGCCGCGTCCGGCACCCGGGCCGTGCCCGGCATTCGGATCGCGCCCGGCGCCCGGGCCGTGCCCGGCATCCGGGCCGCGTCCGTAAGTCGGGTCGTGCCTGGTGCCCGGGTCGCGCTACTCACCCGGACCGGGCCGTCACAGCGCTCGCAGTTGCGCCAGGAACCACGCCTGCGGCGGTAGCGAGGTCGCCGCGGCGGCGAGCCGCTTCGTGCGGTCCGCGCGCTCGTCGTCGCTCATGCGCAGCGCCTCGTGCAGCGCCCGGGCCGTGCCCTCCACGTCGTACGGGTTCACCACCAGCGCGTCCTCGCCCAGCTCGGCGTACGCGCCCGCCTCCCGGGACAGCACCAGCGCGCAGCCCCGCTCGGAGACCACCGGGACCTCCTTGGCCACCAGGTTCATCCCGTCCCGGATGGGGTTGACCAGGGCCACGTCCGCCAGTCGGTAGGCCGCGAGGGACCGGGCGAAGTCGTCCTTCACATGCAGGGCGACCGGGGTCCAGCCCTCCGTGCCGTACTCCTCGTTGATCTCGTCCGCGATCCGCCGCACCCGCTCGGTGTAGTCGCGGTAGACCGCGAGGTCCTGGCGCGAGGGGTAGGCGAAGGCCACGTGCACCACGCGCTCGCGCCACTCGGGGCGGGTCTCCAGCAGCCGCCGGTAGGCCAGCAGCCCGCGCACGATGTTCTTGGACAGTTCGGTGCGGTCCACCCGGACGATCGACTTCCGGCCGGGCCCGATCTGCGCCCGCAGAGTGCTCAGCCGCTCGTCCACATCGGCCTGGCGCGACCGCTCCCGCAGGAAGTCCGCGTCGGCGCCCAGGCCGTGGACGCCCAGCCGGGTCTCCCGGCCCTCGAAGCGAACGGCCGTTACCATGCCGCCACCGTCGCCGCTACCGCTACCGTCCCCGTCCCCGTCTCCGTCCCGGACGATCTCCGCGCCCAGCACCGCCGCGCAGCAGTCGGCGAAGGCGGTGGCCCAGCGCTCGGTGAGGAACGCGGCGCGGTCGCCGCCGAGGATGCCGCGCAGCACACCCGCCGCGACGTCGTCCGGCAGCAGCCGGTAGTAGTCCGGCGGGGCCCACGGGGTGTGGGAGAAGTGGCCGATCCGCAGATCGGGGCGGCGCTCGCGGAGCATCGCGGGCACCAGCGCCAGGTGGTAGTCCTGCACCAGGACCACGGCCTCGTCCACCGCCTCCTGGGCGAGCGCGTCCGCGAAGGCCGCGTTATAGCTCTCGTACGCCGCCCACTGCTCGGCGAACTCCGCGTCGAAGACCGGCTCGACCGGGGTCTGGTAGAGCAGGTGGTGGACGAACCACAGCACCGAATTGGCGACGCCGTTGTACGCCGCGGCGAAGACGTCCGGCGCGATGTCGAGCATCCGCACCTGCTGGCCGCCGGTGTCACCGGGGTTCAGATGGCTGTCCCCGGCCCGCCGGGCCGCCTCGCGGTCGCCCTCGCCGAGCGCCGCGCACACCCACACCCCGCCCGACTCGGGGCCGATCGCGCTGAGCCCGGAGACCAGCCCGCCACCGCCGCGCCGGGCGGTGAGCGAGCCGTCCTCGCCCAGGGTGTACGAGACCGGGCCGCGGTTGGACGCGACCAGGATCGGAGCGGTGCGCGGAACTGCCATGTCGCGAGCCTAGCCAGGCGCGGCCCCGCGCAAACGTACGTACGGTTTCTTGCCCCGTAGGTGCTATTCCGGTTCCGGCCACGTAACCGCCAGGATGCCACCGCTCCGTGGACGCCTGGCCGGGCCCGGGGCCCGGGGCCCGGGCCCCGGGGTCACAGGGGTCACAGGGGTCACGCCCCGCGTCAGGCCGCGCGCCGCGCCGGGTACTCCGGGATCTCGATCATCGGCGGCCGCTCCTCGGTGTCCACCGCCGTGGTGCGCGGCTCGAAGCCGTTCTCGCCCCGGTCGAACTGGGTCAGCCGCGGCCGCACCAAGTGGCCCCGGGCCAGCCGCAGCTGTGCGGTGCGGTAGATCGCGGCCGCCATTCGGCCGAGCGCCTGCCCGTCCTGGTGGCGGTGTTTGCGCACCCCGATGTCCACCTGGCCGAGCGCGTCGAGCCCCACCGTGTGCAGCGCGTCCACCAGCAGCCCGAGCTCGACGCCGTAGCCGACCGGGAAGGGCAGCCGTTCCAGCAGCGAGCGGCGCGCCGCGTACTCCCCGCCCAGCGGCTGGACGAATCCGGCCAGCTGCGGCCAGTGCAGATTCAGCAGCGGGCGGGCGACCAGCTCGGTGACCCGGCCGCCCTGACCCGCCATTTCGCCGAGCGGGCGGTCGTACATGCCCTTCACCAGCTGAAGCGTGGGGTCGGTCAGCAGCGGACCGACGATCCCCGAGACAAAGCGTGCCTCGAATTCCCGCAGGTCGGCGTCGATGAAGCAGACGATGTCGCCGCTGGTGGCCAGCAGGGACCGCCACAGCACCTCGCCCTTGCCGGGCAGCGCGGGCAGCCGGGGCAGCAGCGAGTCGCGGGGGACGACGGTGGCGCCCGCCGCCGCGGCGACCTCCGCGGTGCGGTCCGTGGAACCGGAGTCCAGCACCACCAGCTCATCCACCAGCGGCATCGCCCCGCCCATCAGTTCACGCCGGATCGTGTCGGCGATCTCGCCGACCGTGGCCTCCTCGTTCAGGGCGGGCAGGACCACGCTCACCGTCGTCGTCGCGGCCCGCTTCGCGGCCAGCAGGCGATCCAGCGGACGGTCGTCGGCAGACCAGGAGCGACGCTTCAGCCAGCGCTCCACCTCATCCAGCACCTGTGTGTCTCCCCTGTTGTGGTCACTGTGACCCATCTCGCGCATCGGACGGCTACCTCAACCATCCGGGCCTTCGGTTACAGTCTTGAACAACGCACATGGCCGTCGTATGTCGGGGTCGACCTCGATGTTTACCGACGTACCGACGACGCTGTGCCGACAAACGCCCCGGTTCCGCCCGGTGCCATACCGCTCATCCAGAGGGGCAGAGGGAACGGCCCGTTGAAGCCCCGGCAACCCTCCAGCTGATCTCGCATTCCGCAGCGAGGCTCCCAGCTCGGGAAGGTGCCAATTCCGTCTCGTGGCGAAATGCGTCGCGAGGAAGATGAGGAGAAAGGGCCTCGCCATCCATGGCTGTGCAGTCAGTAGAAAGCTCAACGACCTCCTCCACCTCCGGTGCCTTCGGCCCCGCGGTCGCATTGTCCTGCCGGGAGTGCGGTGAGCGCTTCGAGCTCGGTCCGATCTTCGCGTGCGAGGCCTGTTTCGGGCCCCTCGAGGTCGCGTACGAGCTCCCGGCCGGCGACCCGGAGGGGCTGCGCCGGCAGATCGAGGCGGGTCCGAACAGCATCTGGCGCTACGCCCCGCTGCTGCCCGTCCCCGCGGACGTGGCGGATCTGCCGAGCCTGAACCCCGGCTTCACCCAGCTGGTCAAGGCCGACCACCTCGCCCGTGAGCTCGGCGTGACCGGTGAGCTGCACATCAAGGACGACTCCGGGAACCCGACCCACTCCTTCAAGGACCGGGTCGTCGCCATCGCCGTCCAGGCCGCCCGCACCTTCGGCTTCACCACCCTCTCCTGCTCCTCCACCGGCAACCTCGCCGGGGCGGTGGGCGCCGCGGCCGCCCGCGCGGGCTTCCGCTCCTGCGTCTTCATCCCGCACGACCTGGAGGCGGGCAAGGTCGTCATGGCCGCGGTCTACGGCGGTGAGCTGGTCGGCATCGAGGGCACCTACGACGACGTCAACCGCTTCTGTAGCGAGCTGATCGGCGACCCGGCGGGCGAGGGCTGGGGCTTCGTCAACGTCAATCTGCGGCCGTACTACGGCGAGGGCTCCAAGACCCTGGCGTACGAGATCTGCGAGCAGCTCGGCTGGCGGCTGCCGGACCAGATCGTCGTCCCGATCGCCTCCGGCTCCCAGCTCACCAAGATCGACAAGGGGCTGAAGGAGCTGATCGCGATCGGTCTGGTCGAGGACCGGCCCTACAAGATCTTCGGCGCCCAGGCCGAGGGCTGCTCCCCGGTCTCCGCCGCCTTCAAGGCCGGCCATGACGTCGTCCGGCCGCAGAAGCCGCGGACCATCGCCAAGTCGCTGGCCATCGGCAACCCCGCGGACGGCCCGTACGTCCTGGACATCGCCCGCCGTACGGGTGGCGCGGTGGAGGACGTGAACGACGAGCAGATCGTCGACGCCATCAAGCTGCTGGCCCGCACCGAGGGGATCTTCGCGGAGACCGCGGGCGGCGTGACCGTCGGCGTGACCAAGAAGCTGATCGAGGACGGTCTGCTCGACCCGTCCCTGACGACCGTCGTGCTCAACACCGGCGACGGCCTCAAGACCCTCGACGCGGTGGCCCCCACCACGGGTCCCTCCGCCATCATCCGCCCCACCCTTGACTCGTTCCGAGAGGCTGGCCTCGCATGAGCGTCAACGTCCGAATCCCGACCATCCTCCGCACCTACACCGGCGGTCAGGCCGAGGTCCCGGCCGAGGGCGCGACCCTCGCCGAGGTCCTGGCGGACCTGGAGAAGAACCACGCGGGCATCTCGGCCCGCGTCCTGGACGACACCGGCAAGCTCCGCCGCTTCGTGAACGTCTACGTCAACGACGACGACGTCCGCTTCGCCGACGGCCTGGCCACGGCGACCCCGGACGGCGCCGGGATCTCGATCATCCCGGCGGTCGCGGGCGGCTGCTGACCCCGCGTCCCCCTCCTCACCTTTGGCATCGCCCCGTCCGGGGACAACCGGACGGGGCGATTCCGTGTGTGGAATCGCGATACAGTTGCCCGGATTCCCCGACGGCTCCGGGGTCGGAGCCACATATGAGAACTCGTCAAGTTGTGCGTAAAGTGTGAGCACGAATTGCCGGGTTGGTTCCTTATGTCCGGCCCGGCTTGCCCGAACTTCACATAATTCCTCACTTTTAACCGTTCGACCGTGCCCAGAATTCTCGTCCGATTGACCTGTTGCAGAGGGCGTTGGGACGGATACATTCAGCGGCGGTCGACGCGTTCCGGCGCACACCCCCCACATCCGGGGGGTGAGGTCTGACCCGGGTCCGCGGAGTGCGGTCCTGCGCAAGGGCCAGCAATAGGGGAGTTAGGAATGGCTCAGGGCACCGTCAAGTGGTTCAACGCGGAGAAGGGGTACGGCTTCATCGCGGTCGACGGTGGTGCGGACGTGTTCGTCCACTACAGCGCGATCCAGATGGACGGGTACCGCACCCTCGAGGAAGGCCAGCGGGTCGAGTTCGAGATCTCGCAGGGTCAGAAGGGCCCGCAGGCCGACATGGTCCGCGTGGCCGTAGGCTGACGCGCCGACGCGACGCAGCTGAACGAACAAGTCTGAAGGGTCCGTGTCCCGAACAGGGTACGGGCCCTTCGGCGTGTCCGCGCTGATCATCAGCGGCTTGGCGCAAGGGCGCATGAGCGCAATGCCGCTTGCACTCGATGGGTCCGAGTGCTAATCATTGGCGTTAGCACTCTGACGTTGAGAGTGACAGAAGGACCGGGTCGGTGAGGCCCGCCAGGCCATGCGGGGTAAGGAACCGCGCGGCAGGCAGGTCGTCCGTCGCGGGCGCCAGCGCGGTCCGGAGCAATCCACCCCGTCTCTGGGAGGACCACTTCACATGGCCAAGATCATCGCGTTCGACGAGGAGGCGCGGCGCGGCCTCGAGCGCGGGATGAACCAGCTCGCCGACGCCGTCAAGGTCACCCTCGGCCCCAAGGGCCGCAACGTCGTCCTCGAGAAGAAGTGGGGCGCCCCCACGATCACCAACGATGGTGTGTCCATCGCCAAGGAGATCGAGCTCGAGGACGCGTACGAGAAGATCGGCGCCGAGCTGGTCAAGGAGGTCGCGAAGAAGACGGACGACGTCGCCGGTGACGGCACGACGACCGCGACCGTCCTCGCCCAGGCGCTGGTCAAGGAGGGCCTCCGCAACGTCGCCGCGGGCGCCAACCCGATGGCGCTCAAGCGCGGCATCGAGAAGGCCGTCGAGGCCGTCTCCGCCCAGCTTCTCGAGCAGGCCAAGGACGTGGAGACCAAGGAGCAGATCGCCTCCACCGCCTCCATCTCCGCCGCCGACACCCAGATCGGTGAGCTCATCGCCGAGGCGATGGACAAGGTCGGCAAGGAAGGTGTCATCACCGTCGAGGAGTCGCAGACCTTCGGGCTCGAGCTCGAGCTCACCGAGGGCATGCGCTTCGACAAGGGCTACATCTCCCCGTACTTCGCGACGGACATGGAGCGTATGGAGGCGTCGCTCGACGACCCGTACATCCTGATCGTCAACTCCAAGATCAGCAGCGTGAAGGACCTCCTCCCGCTGCTCGAGAAGGTCATGCAGTCGGGCAAGCCGCTGCTGATCATCGCCGAGGACGTCGAGGGCGAGGCCCTGGCGACCCTGGTCGTCAACAAGATCCGTGGCACCTTCAAGTCCGTCGCCGTCAAGGCCCCGGGCTTCGGTGACCGCCGTAAGGCCATGCTCGGCGACATCGCCATCCTCACCGGTGGCACCGTCATCTCCGAGGAGGTCGGCCTCAAGCTGGAGAACGCCGGTCTCGACCTGCTCGGCCGCGCCCGCAAGATCACGGTCACCAAGGACGAGACCACGATCGTGGACGGCGCCGGCGACACCGAGCAGGTGCAGGGCCGCGTCAACCAGATCCGCGCCGAGATCGAGAACTCGGACTCGGACTACGACCGCGAGAAGCTCCAGGAGCGCCTGGCGAAGCTGGCCGGCGGCGTGGCCGTCATCAAGGCCGGTGCCGCCACCGAGGTCGAGCTCAAGGAGCGCAAGCACCGCATCGAGGACGCGGTGCGCAACGCCAAGGCCGCCGTCGAGGAGGGCATCGTCGCCGGTGGTGGCGTGGCCCTGCTCCAGACCGTCTCGGTCTTCGAGAAGCTGGAGCTCGAGGGCGACGAGGCCACCGGTGCCCAGGCCGTGCGCCTGGCCCTGGAGGCCCCGCTGAAGCAGATCGCGGTCAACGCCGGTCTCGAGGGCGGCGTCGTGGTCGAGAAGGTGCGCAACCTGACCCCGGGTCACGGCCTCAACGCCGCGACCGGTGAGTACGTGGACCTGATCGCCGAGGGCATCATCGACCCGGCCAAGGTCACGCGCTCCGCGCTCCAGAACGCCGCGTCGATCGCCGCGCTGTTCCTCACCACCGAGGCCGTCATCGCCGACAAGCCGGAGAAGGCCGCCCCGGCGGGCGCTCCGGGCGGCATGCCGGGCGGTGACATGGACTTCTGATCGACTCGGCGCGTTCGTTCGCCGGTCGGTCGTACCGTCCGAGACGTCGGGGCGGCACCCTCTCCCAGGGGTGCCGCCCCGACGGCGTGTCCGGGCCCGTGCGTCAGCCCGTGGCGGCCTCCAGGGCGGCGCGCAGATGGCCGTGTGCCTCGGTGAGCAGCTTCTCGGCGGTCGGGGCGTCCACCTCGCCCAGGATGGTGAGGATCGCGTTCTTCACCTCGCCGTCCGTGGCCGCCAGCGCGCTCTCGATCCGTTCGTCGGAGGCGCCGGTCGCCAGGGAGACGATCCTCCGCGAACGGGCCCGCAGCTTGTCGTTGGAGGCGCGCACATCGACCATCAGATTCCCGAAGGTCTTGCCCAGCCGGATCATGGTGATGGTCGAGATCATGTTGAGCACCAGCTTCTGGGCCGTGCCCGCCTTCAGCCGGGTCGAGCCGGTGAGCAGCTCAGGGCCCACGATGATCTCGATGCCGTGGTCGGCCGCGGCGGCGAGCGCCGATCCGGCGTTGCAGGACAGCCCGACGGTGAGCGCGCCGCGCCGCCGGGCGTGCTCGACCGCGCCCACGGCGTACGGGGTGCGGCCGGAGGCCGAGACGCCGACCACGGTGTCGTCGGGCCCGATCCCGAGCCGGTCGAGGTCCCGGGCGGCCAGCTCCGCGCTGTCCTCCGCGCCCTCGACCGAGGTCACCATGGCGTCCGGGCCGCCCGCGATCACCCCGACGACCTGTTCGGGCCGGGTGTTGAAGGTGGGCGGGCACTCGCTCGCGTCGAGCACCCCGAGCCGTCCGGCGGTGCCCGCGCCCGTATAGAGGAGGCGGCCGCCACGGGACATCCGCGCGGCGATGGCGTCGATGGCGGCGGCGATACGGGGGAGCTGACCGGCGACGGCGGTGGGGACGGCGGCGTCCTCCGCGTTCATGATCCGGGCGATCTCGAGGGTTTCGAGCCGGTCGATCTCGGCGAGTTCGGGGCGGAACGCCTCGGTGGTCAGGGTGTCGAGCTGGGCGCGGAGCCGTGCGGAGTCGGCGGTAGTCATGGCGAAGCGGCTCTTTCCGGTACGTCAGCGTGAGGGTGGGGGTGACGGTGACTTGGAAGGGCGGTCACCGGGCGAATCAGTGACGGGTATCGGGGGTGGGCGCGCGCGGGCGCGACCGGCGGGGCTCGGCGGTGCCCGGGACCGGCCGGGTTCAGCGATTCCCGGGACCGGCCGGGCTCAGCGCTGCCCGGGGCGCGGATCGTGGCGGTGCGCGAGCGCCTCGTACGACGCGGAGAGCGCGGGCGCCGCCGATTCGTACGTCCGCTGGGCGACCCCTATGAACAGGCAGTCCACCACCAGCAGCTGGCTGGTCCGGCTGGCCATGGCCGCCGGGCGCAGCTCGCTCTCGCGGGCGGTGGAGGTGGTGAGCACCAGGTCCGCGTACTGCGCGACCTCGCCGTTCGGCCGTCCGGTGATCGCGACGGTGGTCGCCCCGTGCTCGAAGGCCACCCGCAGCGGCTCGATGACGTCCGTCGTGCGCCCGGAGTGGGTGATCGCGATGGCGACGTCGCCGGAGTGCAGCTGGACCGCGTTGGTGACCGCGAGGTGCGGATCGGCGTGGGCGTGGGCTATCAGCCCGATGCGCAGCAGCTTCTGGACCAGGTCCTGGCCGACGAGGCTGGACGCCCCGACCCCGTACACATCGATCCGGCGGGCGGCGGCCAGCGCGGAGACGGCCGCCTCGACCTGGCTGGTGTCCAGTCCGGCGGCGGTGTCGGCGAGGCACTGCTGCTCCTCCCGCGCCAGCTTGGTGACCACGTCGGCGATCGGATCGTCCACCGCGATGTCCGCGGTGACGGCCGGGGCCCGGCCGGCGGCCTGCTGGGCGGCGAGCGCGGCGAGCGCGAGGCGCAGATCCCGGTATCCGGGGTAGCCGAGCAGCCGGGAGGTGCGGACGACGGTGGCCTCACTGGTGCCGGTCCGCTCGGCGAGCCCGGTGACGGTGAGCGCCGCGCAACCGGCCGGATCGCCCGCGACGGCTTCGGCGACGCGGTGCATGGACCGGGTCATGGAGGGGGCTAACGTGCGGACCTTGGCGGCGAGGGCGGCCGGGGCGGGTGGGGCGAGTGTGGGTGGTGTGGGTGGTGTGGCGTCGGGCTGTGGAGGAGGCATGAAAGTTTCCTTCAGGTCGCTACTCACCAGCGAAAACTATTTCCGGCCACGGTGCCCGTCAACCCTCCGGGCGAACGACGCGGCGGACCGTGACCCAGGACGAAGCGAACAGGCGGCGGGAGGAAGCAAAGGTGACAATGGGACCCATGAAGCTCGAACAGGCACTGCACGCGGCCCGCGCCCTCGTCCTGGCCGACCTCGCGGCGGGGGAGGTGGCCCGCGCCGACATCGTCTCGCTGGTCGAAGACGCGATCGCGCACCGGCGGTGGTGGGTCGAGCAATGGCCGGAAGGCGTCGCGTACGTGGCCGGTCTGGTTGCCCAGGATGTCCAGGACGCCCTGCTGGAGCGGTACGGCCGCTGGCCGCTGTGCCCCGTCTGCACCACCGGCGGCGACCTCCACGCCCTCGACGTGGAGCCCGAGTTGGGCCCCGACCCGCACTGGGTCTGCGGCAAGACGGCGGTCGCGGTGGCGCCCGTGGGCTCGCTGGGCACCACCCTCTGATGGCCGTCCTGATCGACCCGCCCGCGTGGCCGGGCCACGGCCGCCTGTGGTCCCACCTCGTCAGCGATGTCTCCTACGCCGAACTCCACGCCTTCGCCGCCCGCATCGGCGCCCCGCGCCGGGGCTTCGACCGTGACCACTACGACGTGCCGAGCGAGCTGTACGCGAAGGCGGTACGGGCGGGCGCGGAGGAGGTCGGCAGCAAGGAACTCCTGCGCCGCCTCAAGGCCGCGGGCCTCCGCCGCCCCAAGCGGGCCGCGGGCGCGGACTGAGCGGGGCGGGCGGGGCCGCGGCGCGCCCTGCCGACTGGCGCGCCCTGCCGACTGGCGCGCCC
>NZ_BAAAIF010000035.1:0-52759 GCF_039525925.1 Streptomyces javensis
TCGCTCAGCCACGGCCGTACTGCTCCTCTGCCTTCCAGAAGTACACGAATCCCCCGACACCGAAGAGCACCGCCCAGCCCAGGGCCAGCGCCCACACATGCGGCGGCAGGTTGGCCCCCGTGTAGTCGTCGATCAGGGCATACCGCATCAGGTCCATGTACACCGCCGCCGGATTCCCGAGCATGGCGTCCGAGATCCACTTACTCGCCCCCGCGTGTTCGAGCGTACGAGCCAGCGGGAACATCACGCCGGACGCGTACATCCAGGTACGGAGGATGAAGGGCAGCAGCTGAGCGAGGTCCGGGGTCTTGGCCCCCAGCCGGGCCATGATCAGCGAAAGCCCGGTGTTGAAGACGAACTGGAGCGCCAGCGTGGGAACGATCAGCAGCCAGGCGAAGGACGGGAAGTGGCCGAAGCCCAGCAACACGATGACCAGCACGATCATCGAGAAGAGCAGCTGCTGGAGCTGCTGGAGCGCGAAGGAGATGGGGAGCGAGGCGCGCGGGAAGTGCAGGGCCCGCACCAGCCCCAGGTTCCCGGAGATCGCCCGTACGCCCGCCATGGCGGACGCCTGGGTGAAGGTGAAGACGAACACACCCGTCACCAGGAACGGGATGTACATGTCGTTCGCCATACCGCGGCTGCTCTTCAGCAGCATGCCGAAGATGAAGAAGTACACCGCCGCGTTGAGCAGCGGGGTCGCCACCTGCCACACCTGACCCAGCTTGGCCTGGCTGTACTGGGCGGTGAGCTTGGCCGACGAGAAGGCGACGATGAAGTGGCGCCGGCCCCACATCTGGCGGATGTACTCGCCGAGGCCCACCCGGGCGCCGCTCACCGACAGCTCGTACTTCCGCGCCAGCTCGGACGGGGAGAGGCCCTCGTCGGCTGATGGCGGGCCACTCACGGCTACCGCACCGTCGTGCGTAGTCTCGCTCACAGTTGACACTTTCGTCTTCAGGGTGCGCTGAGCGGGGCCGCGCCCCGGGTCGCGCCCGATGCTCTTCGTTACGAGCTTGTCAGATGACAGGAGGTCGGCCCAGTCGGGTCAGGCGCCATACCGTACGCCACTTCATGGGGTGGCGTGGACCACACGGTGTCTTCCAGCCTTCGCGGAACCCCCCGAACCAGGCCCGAAGTGCGGTTTTCGAAGGACGCCTGGCCAGCGTGAGCAGCAGCCAGACGCCCAGATAGACGGGAACGAGCAGCGCAGGAAGGTTACGCCGGGCCAGCCAGACCCGGTTGCGGGCCACCATGCGGTGGTAGACCGCGTGCCTGCTCGGGGCGGTGGTCGGATGGTGCAGCACCATGTCCGCCCGGTAATCGATCATCCATCCGGCGTCCAGCGCCCGCCAGGCCAGATCGGTCTCCTCATGGGCGTAGAAGAAGTCGTCCGGCAACCCTCCGACCTGCTGGAACACCGTGGTACGTACCGCGTTGGCACCGCCCAGGAAGGTCGTCACCCGGGAGGACCGCAGGGGGTCGGAGGCGCGCAGCCGGGGCACATGGCGACGCTGGGTGACGCCGGTGTCGGGGTCGGCGATGCGGAACGAGATGATGCCCAGCTCCGGGTCGGCGGCGAACGCCTGGCGGCACAGCTCGGCCGTGTCGGTGCCCGGCAGCAGCCCGTCGTCGTCGAGGAACAGCAGCACATCGACGTCCGACCCGCCGGGTCCGAACGCCTCGATGCCCACGTTGCGACCCGCCGGAATGCCCACGTTCTCGGGCAGCTCGATGGTCCGGACGCCCTCGGGGAGCGGGGGCAGCGGCGAGCCGTTGCCCACGACGACCACCTCGACCGGGCCGCCGTCCTGCTTGGCGACCGAGTCGAGGAGTGCGCGCAGCTCCTCGGGGCGATTGCCCATCGTCAGGACGACCGCTCCGAGCTTCATGTCGCTCGTGCTCACTTGAGCCTGCTCGACGCGAGGATGGACACGAGGTGGAGCAGGGTTTGCAGCAGGGCGATACCGGCCAGTACGGCAACGCCCAGCCGGGTGAAGAACAGATCGCCGCGCACCTGGTCCACGACCGCCAGCACGAGGATGAGCAGCGATGCCTCGACCCCGAGGACCAGCCGGTGGAACTTCAGCGCCGCGGCCGCCCTGCGGGCCAGCGCCACACCGGACGAGCGCGGCTCGGCGGCCGCCTCCTTGACCGGCGGCAGACCGCCCTGGTGCCGGGCGACCCCGACCAGGTCGGTCTCGGCCTTGATCAGGATGGCGCCGAGCGCGGCGAGGGTGCCGAGGAACGCCCACAGCCAGTCGATCCGCCCGGAGCCCCACAGGTCGGCGGCGCGCAGCCCGAAGCCGACGAGCACCGCGGCGTCGCACAGATAGGCGCCGACCCGGTCCAGATAGACGCCGCCCAGCGAGAACTGCTTCTTCCAGCGGGCTATCTCGCCGTCGACGCAGTCCAGCAGCAGGTAGAGCTGGACCATCAGCACCCCGAGCACGGCGCCCGCGATCCCCGGCACCAGCAGGGCCGGGGCCGCGAGGGCGCCGAAGACGGTCATCAGGTACGTCAGCTGGTTGGGCGTGACCCGCGTGTTCACCAGGTGCCGGTCGATGCGCAGCGAGATCTCGCGCATGTAGAGGCGCCCGGCCCAGTGCTCACCGCTCCGCCGGTCCTTCACCCCGGCGGGGTGGACGACCGGGCGGAGTTCAGCCACTGATGGCTTGACTGACTGCTTTGGCATAGTCGGCGTATGCGTCCCTGATCGCGTCGGATGAGAGGTCGAGGTGCTCGAGGATCGTGTAGCGGCCGGGGCGCGTCTTCGGAGCGAACTCCACGACCTGGACGAACTCGTCCACGGTGAAGCCGATCTCCTCGGGCAGCACGGGCAGCCCGTGCCGGTGCAGCACCTCGGCCATGTGCTCCGACTCCTCGTGCGCCCCGCGCAGACGCATCGCGAAGGCGGCGGCCAGGCCGCACTGCTCGCCGTGGCTGGCGGCGCGCTTGGGGAAGAGGAGGTCGAAGGCGTGGTTGATCTCGTGACAGGCACCGGATGCCGGGCGGGAGTCCCCCGCGACCGACATCGAGATGCCGGTGAGCACCAGTCCCTCGGCCAGCACCTGGAGGAAGCCGTCGTCGCCGACCCCGCCGGGGTGGCGCAGCACGGCCTCACCGGCCTGGCGCGCCATCGCGGCCGCGAGGCCGTCGATCTGCTCGCCGGTCTCCCGGTTGGACAGCTCCCAGTCGGCGACCGCGGAGATGTTGGACAGGGCGTCGCCGATACCGGAGCGGACGAAGCGGACCGGCGCTTCCCGGATCACATCGAGGTCGATGACCACGGCGATCGGGTTGGGCACCCCGTACGAGCCGCGGCCCGCGTCGTTGTCGAGGGTCGCGACCGGGGAGCACAGACCGTCGTGCGAGAGGTTGGTGGCGACGGCGACCAGCGGAAGGCCGATGCGCGCGGCGGCGAACTTCGCACAGTCGATGATCTTTCCGCCGCCCAGCCCCACGACCGCGTCGTAGTGCCCCGACTTCATCCGGTCGGCGAGCTTGATCGCGTCATCCAGGGTGCCGCCGTCGACCTCGTACCAGCTCGCGCCCGGCAGCGCCGGCGCCAGCCGCTCGCGCAGCAGGGCGCCGGAGCCGCCGCTGATGGCGATGGCCAGCTTGCCGGAGGAGGAGATCCGCTGGTCGGCGAGGACCCCCGCGAGATCGTCCAGGGCGCCCGCGCGGATGTCGACGACGAGCGGCGAGGGGATGAGCCTCGTCAGTACTGGCACGCGATCTCACGGCCCTTCGCCAGATCGTCGTGGTTGTCGATCTCGACCCACTTGACGTCGCCGATGGGGGCCACGTCGATCTTGAAGCCGCGGTTGACCAGCTCCTGGTAGCCGTCCTCGTAGTAGAGGTCGGGGTCGCGCTCGAAGGTGGTCTTCAGCGCGTCCGCGAGTTCGGCGGCGGCCTCGCCCTCGATGAGGGTGACGCCGATGTACTCACCGGTCGCCTCGGCCGGGTCCATCAGCTTGGTGATCTTCTGGACGCCCTTGTCGGGGTCGGCGACGACCTTCATCTCCTCGTCGGCGAGCTGCTTGACCGTGTCCAGGGCGAGGATGATCTTCTGGCCGTTGCCGCGCGCGGCCAGCAGGGTCTTCTCGACCGAGACCGGGTGCACGGTGTCGCCGTTGGCGAGGATCACGGTGTGCTGGATCGCGTCACGGGCGCACCAGAGGGAGTAGGCGTTGTTCCACTCCTCGGCCTTGTCGTTGTCGATCAGCGTGAGCTTGAGGCCGTAACGCTGCTCCAGGGCCTCCTTGCGCTCGTACACGGCCTCCTTGCGGTAGCCGACGACGATGGCGACCTCGGTCAGACCGACCTCCGCGAAGTTGCCGAGGGTCAGGTCGAGGACGGTGGTCTCACCTTCCTTCCCTTCGGGTCCTACGGGCACCAGGGCCTTGGGAAGGGTGTCGGTGTAGGGGCGCAGACGCCGTCCGGCGCCGGCCGCGAGCACGAGGCCGATCATGCGGGTTCTCCTGATTCGTCGTGTACAGCGGGTGCTCCTGAGGACACCCAGAAGCGGATGCTCTCGATGAGCACCGCCAGCGCGAGGACCGCCGCCAAAGCGGTCAACGCGATGGTGAAACCTTGGTTCTGGTGCAGCAGGGCAGCGGCGGCCGTGACCACCACCGTCCGCCCCTCGTGCCCGCCGATCGCCCGCACCAGCCGGCGCGGAGGCGCTCCCGTGCCGCCACGGATGCGGTACACCGTGTCGTAGTGATGGTAGGCGACCGCCGCAACGAGCCCGAAAGCCGCCGGCAACGCGCCGTTCACCTCCGAGCAAGCCGCCAGGATCAGGATGGTGCCGTATTCGGCCGCGCGGAAGAGCGGCGGCACCAGCCAGTCGAGGGGGCCCTGGAGGGGCGCGGCGACGGCGACGCCCGCGAGGACCGCGTAGAGCGCGGCACAGCCGGCGGGCACCCAGGAGCCGAAACCGGCGGCCGCGGTGCCGGCCAGGACGGCCGCCGCGCCGAGGGCGGCCGCGAACGGGGCCAGGTACGAACTCGTCCCGCGGGGGGCGGCCTTGGCGACCAGCTCGGCCAGTGGGCCGGAGTCGGCCAGCTCGGCCAGGGCGCGGGCGGCCCGGTCCGTGCGCTGGGCCCGGCGGGTCAGCGAGCGCAGCACCCGGCCCGCGGTGGTGTAGCAGGCGGCCAGCGCACAGCCGATGAGAGTTGCGTAGAAGGTGATTCGGGGCGTGGTGAGCGCCGTCAGCACGGCGATCATCGCCCAGCGCTCGCCGATCGGCAGCACGATCATGCGGCGCACCCAGACCGTCCAGCCGACGCCGTCGAGGCGGCCGGAGAGGGCGGCGGTGGGGCTGGTGTTGCCGGTGGCGTCGTGGTTGGCCTCGTTGAAGGCGAAGTCCACGACATGGCGGCAGGTCTGGAGCACCATCGCACCGAGCGCGAGCGCCCATACATCGTCACCGCCGCCGTCGGCGCGTGCGGCGCCGAGCGCGAGGCCCGCGTAGTAGGCGTACTCCTTGGCACGGTCGAACGTGGCGTCCAGCCAGGCGCCGAGCGTGGAGTACTGGAGCGAGTAGCGGGCCAACTGCCCGTCGGTGCAGTCGAGCACGAACGAGGCGATCAGCAGCACACCGGCCGAGACGAACCCGGGCCGGGTGCCGGTGGCGGCGCAGGCCGCGGCGATGAGCGCGGTGAGGAGGGAGGCGGTGGTGACCTGATTGGGGGTCAGCCCGCGCCGGGCGCACCAGCGGGCGATGTAGCGGGAGTACGGGCTGATGCAGAAGGTCGTGAAGAAGCCGTCCCGCGACTTCACGGCCGACCGCAGCCGCACCCGCTCGTCGTCCACCGCGTCCACGGCGTCCCGCGCCGCGGCCCGGGCGGCGGTGTCCGCGGGCACGGCGGCCACGAGCACCCCGAGCTCGGGCCGGTGCACGGGGACGCCTTCGGCGTCGAGGGCGGCGGCGAGGTCGTCCACCCAGGAGTGGGCGCCGGCGGTGCCGTGCGTGGCCGTCACCTCGGCGGGGGCCACGGACCGCGATGGTGCGGCGAGGCCGTCGGCGGCGTGCCCCGCGCCCCCCGTCGCACCGGCCCGCGTGGCGGGCCGGTGGGACGCCACGGCGTCCGCGTGTACGCCTACGGCGGCGGCGGAGCCGAGCGCCTGGGCGGGGTCGGCGGTGGGCGCCCCGCCTTCGTTCCCGGAGGGCCGCGCCGTGGCGGCGGCAGCCGTCACCGCGCGGACCAGGGCCGGTCGCGCTTCCGGCTGGGCCGTCAGCGCACCGCGCACCGTGGCGACGGGGAAGCGGGGGTCGGTGAGGGCCAGCCGCAGGGTATGGACATGGCCGACGAAGCGGGGGTCCACGAGGGCCACCCGCTCATGCGCCGGGACGGCGGCGAGCTCCGCCGGGACCCCGGCGGCGTCGGCCGCCGTACGCACGGCGAAGCCCAGCGACCGCAGGTCGTCCTCGAGGGACGAGCCGGCGACCGGCGCACCGGTGAGAATCGCGGTCGACAGACGAACTCACTCCTTGGCAGCTGACATGGTGGCCGCGCCGCTGATGGCACTGGCCTGGGGGCCCTCCGGGCCGTGGGCATCGCACGCCCTGGCCCCGTGGGGTCGGCGGCACGTCCGGCAGAGGCTATCGGATCGATGGAAGCCGCCGTTCACCGCGCATTCACCACACGATCGGGGGAACGACCACTTCCGCGCGCCGCCGATCATCATGGTGGATGGCGGCTGTCCTCCACAAACGGCGATCGCCCCGCCATGGATAGGGTGCGGGGCATGACATGGCTGATCACAGGTGGTGCCGGATATATCGGGTCGCATGTCGTGCGGGCCATGGCCGAGGCGGGCGAGCCCGTGGCCGTGCTCGACGACCTGACCAGCGGCATCCGGGCGCGGCTGCCCGAGGACGTACCGCTGGTGCGCGGCTCCACCCTGGACCGTGAGCTGCTGGACCGCACCTTCGCCGAGCTGGGGGTGACCGGTGTGGTGCATCTCGCGGCGAAGAAGCAGGTCGGGGAGTCCGTGGAGCAGCCGCTCCGCTACTACCGGGAGAATGTGCACGGGCTCACGGTGCTGCTGGAGGCCGCGGTCGCGGCCGGGGTCGGCCGCTTCCTCTTCTCCTCCTCCGCCGCCGTCTACGGCATGCCCGATGTGGAACTCGTCACCGAGGACACCCCGTGCCTGCCGATCAACCCGTACGGAGAGACCAAGCTGGCCGGAGAATGGCTGGTCAGGGCGGCGGGCGCGGCCCACTCCCTCTCCACGGCCTGTCTGCGCTACTTCAATGTGGCGGGTGCCACGCGTCCCGGGCTGGCCGACACCGGAGTGTTCAACATCATCCCGATGATGTTCGAGCGGATCACCGAGGGAGAGCCGCCGCGGATCTTCGGTGATGACTACGACACCCCCGACGGCACCTGTATCCGCGACTACATCCATGTCGAGGACCTGGCCTCCGCCCATCTCGCCGTGGCCCGTCGGCTGGCCGCGCGGCCGGAGCCGGGCGATCTCACGGTGAACATCGGCACCGGGCAGGGTGTCTCGGTGCGGGAGATGTCCGATCTGATCGGCGAGATCACCGGCCGCCCGGAGCTCACCCCCGTGGTGGGGCCGCGCCGGGCGGGCGATCCGGCCCGGGTCGTCGGATCCACCGAACTGATCGCCAAGGAGCTGGGCTGGAGCGCCCGGCACGATGTGCGCGCGATGGTGGAGTCGGCCTGGGAGGGCTGGTGCCTGCACCACCCCGGGGCCCGGCGCGGCTGACCGGGACCGGCGCCGCGGCGACGTCGGGCACCGCACGTTCCAGCCGGAACCGGGTGGGCATGCTGATCACGAAGCCGAGCTGTGCCACTGTCACGGACGAGAGGCACATGTGCGGCAGACTTGGACGTTCACGAGTCGGAACTATGAGGATGGTCATGCCGATCACACCTGCCAACGGCGGCTCCGCCGAGACCGCCGGGACCGCCGCGCCGAGCGGCTCCGCAGAGCCGATCATGCTCGAGCTGGTCGACGAGGACGGTACGACGATCGGCACCGCGGAGAAGCTCTCCGCACATCTCGCGCCCGGCAAGCTGCACCGGGCGTTCTCCGTCTTCCTCTTCGACGACGAGGGACGGCTGCTGCTCCAGCGCCGTGCGCTGGGCAAGTACCACTCCCCCGGGGTCTGGTCCAACACCTGCTGCGGCCACCCGTACCCCGGTGAGCCGCCGTTCGTGGCCGCCGCCCGGCGCACCGCCGAGGAGCTGGGCACGGCGCCCGCGCTGCTGCGGGAGGCGGGCACGGTCCGCTACAACCACCCGGACCCGGCCTCCGGCCTGGTGGAGCAGGAGTACAACCACCTCTTCGCGGGGCTGGTCCGGGCGACCCCGCGCCCGGACCCCGAGGAGATCGGCGAGATCGCCTTCGTCACCCCCGACGAGCTGGAGAAGCTGCGCGACGAGGGGCCGTTCTCGGCGTGGTTCATGACCGTGCTGGACGCGGCCCGCCCGACGGTCCGTGAGCTCACCGGGACGGCGGCGGGCTGGTAGCCGCGCCGGGCAGCGGAAGGGCGGCCCAGACCACCTTGCCGCCGCTCGCCGTGTGGTCCACGTCGTAGACCCCGCCCGCCTCCTCCGTGATCGCCGTCACCAGCAGCAGTCCCCGCCCACCGGTCCCGCCCTGGTCCGCCATCAGCGCTACGGGCCGGTAGGGGTGGTTGTCCTCCACGGCGATCCGGACCCAGTCCCGGCTCAGGGAGACCTCGACGGCGATTTCGGGGGAGAGCAGCGCGGCGTGCCGTACCGCGTTGGTGACCAGCTCGGAGACGATCAGCAGCAGACTCGCCATCAGTTCGTCGTGGACCGGCACCCGCTGATGGGCCAGCAGCTCGCGCACCGCGTGCCGGGCCTGTGGCACGGAGGAGTCCAGGGCCGGGGCGGTGAACCGCCAGGTCCCCTCGTAGCCGGCCGGGGGCGGCGGCGCGGGCGGGGCGTGTCCCGTTTCGGAGGGGACTCTCCCGACGATCTCCATGTGCGATACCCACCCCTCGCCGCGGCCCGACCTCTCGTATCGAGTGTTGGGAAGCTCTGGTACTGACCGATGGACTACGCACAACTTGACGCTTATCGAGCGTTTTTGATCGTTGGCGTATGCCAGGGTCACGCGCTCGACTGTTCCTGCTCGCGTGGATTCCATGCATTGACTCTGTGGATTCCGAGCTGTGACTCGGCCGTGACCGGCTCGAACGGCGGGGGCCCAGCCGGGCCCCGGCCCGGAGGCCGTCGGGGGCGCCGCCGCTCGGCCCGGGCACGGGCGGCCCGGATACGATCCGCCCCATGGAGCCCTCTCTGGAGCACGAGGTCGCCGACGGCATAGCGACCGTCGTCATCCGCCACCCCGCCAAGCGCAACGCGATGACCCCCGGGATGTGGCGGGCGCTGCCCCCGCTGCTGGCCCGGCTCGCCGCCGACCCCGCCGTACGGGCCCTGGTGCTCACCGGCGACGGCGACACCTTCTGCGCGGGCGCCGACATCGGCTCGCTGAGCGCCACGTACGAGGAGACCGCCGGGATCGCGCTGCCCGCCGAGGAGGCGCTGGCCGCCTTCCCCAAGCCGACCCTGGCCGCGGTGCGCGGCTACTGCGTGGGCGGGGGCTGTCAGCTCGCGGCCGCCTGCGATCTGCGGTTCGCCGAGGAGGGCGCCCAGTTCGGGATCACCCCGGCCAAGCTGGGGATCGTCTACGCCCCCAGCTCGACTCGCCGGCTGGTCGGGCTGGTGGGACCGGCCACCGCCAAGTTCCTGCTGTTCTCGGGCGAGCTGATCGACACCGAGCGGGCGCTGCGCACCGGTCTGGTGGACGAGGTGCTGCCGGCGGGCGGACTCGACAAGCGGGTGGCGGAGTTCACGCGGGTGCTGGTCTCCCGGTCGCAGCTCACCCAGGCCGCGGTCAAGGAGTTCGCGGCCGGGCCCGTCGCGCCGGAGCGGGTCGCGTACTGGCAGGGGCAGGCGGGGGACAGCAAGGAGGCCGCCGAGGGCATCGCGGCCTTCTTCGAGCGCCGCCCGCCGCGATTCCGCTGGACCCCGCCGGCCGAATGACCGCGGCGGGACACGGCCGGGGACGGGCGGGGTTCATGGCATCCGTAAGGGCGTCACGACGGCCGGGGTGTGGCCGGACCGGACGGGTCGACGGGATCCGTAAGGGCGTCATGGCGGTCACGGAGTGGCCGGATCCGGCGGGACCGGCGAGGACTGGTGAGACCCGGGCTACCGGGGGTGACTACCTGTCGGTAGCGTGCGGCCCATGACCACACTTCCCGAGCTTGCCGCCCGTCGCTGTTACAGCGTCGTCAACCCCCTCCACTCCGCCATCTACTTCTCCCCCGACTTCGGCGAGGAACTCGCCGAGCTGGGGCTGAAGGACGGCGCGGCCGTGTACTTCGTCGGCCGCGCGGCGCCCCTGGGACGGGTGGGCGCGGGCACCGTCACCGCGACCTTCTTCAACTTCAGCCACGACCTGGTCGCCCGCCACATTCCGGCCGCGTGGGACGTGGTCTCCCCCGAGGTCGCCCTGGAGGCCCGGCTGCGGGCCGCCGACTCGGTGCTGCGTCGGGTGCTGGGCGAGGAGGTCATCGCCTCCAAGGAGCTGGCCGAGGCCGCGGAGCTCGCCCTGCGCGCCACGGAGGCGTGCTCGCGCCTGGCGCGCCCGCTGTACGCCGCCCACGCCGATCTGCCCGTCCCGGACGCCCCGCACCTGGCGCTGTGGCACGCCGCCACGCTGCTGCGCGAACACCGCGGCGACGCACATCTGATGACCCTGGTCAGCGCCGGGCTGGACGCGGTCGAGGCGCTGGCCTCCCACACCGCGACCGGTCAGGGCATGTCCACCAAGTGGATCCTGCGCACGCGCGGCTACAGCGCCGAGGAGTGGGAGGCGGGCCGCCAGCGGCTGCGCGACCGCGGCGTGCTCACCGCGGACAACGAGCTGACGGAGGCCGGTGAGCGGCTGCGCCGGGACCTGGAGGCCGAGACCGACCGCCTGGACGCGGCACCGTACGAGCACCTCGGCGCCGAGGGCGTGTCCCGGCTCACCGAACTCGCCACCGCCTTCTCCACAACCGCCCGCGAAAACGGCGCCTTCCCGACCGACCTCCGCAGCAAGGACTGAAGCTCAAGGCCCCCGTCCGGGGCCGGCGCGACCCCCGGCGAGGCCCCGGTCGGCGGCCCCGCCGGGGGTCGCGTTTGGCAGGGGCACAGCGGGATACCCGCTTGTTGTGCGCGATCGGCCGTCTGACAACCGGGCGCCCACACCGCGCGCCGCGTACGCCGGCAACAGCCCGTGCGCCGCGTAGCGAACGGTGCCCGGCGGCCGCCGCCGAGCCGCCACCGAACGACAGGAGGTATCCCGTGTTCCGTGCCATCGCCGACGTGCTCCGTGCCATCGGTGCCGCCATCGCGACCGTGGTGACGCTTCCCTTCCGCGCTGTGGCCCGCCTCTTCGGCGGTGTCTCCGACGCGGCGAGCGGGCCGCGCCGCAGGCGGGTGTGATGACCGTTTCCGGCTGATACCGGTGTCAGCCCGACCCGTACCCGGGCCTCCCCGGCCCGCCGAAAGCGTCGGCCGCGACCGCTTCGTCAGTGCCACCTGCCACAATGCAGGAGCAGTGCAGACCGAAAGCGGAGCGTGATCGTGACGACGTCCATCGAAGGCAGGATCGCCGAGGAACTCGGCGTACGGGAACGGCAGGTCAAGGCCGCCGTCGAGCTGCTCGACGGCGGCTCTACCGTGCCGTTCATCGCGCGCTACCGCAAGGAAGCGACGGAGATGCTCGACGACGCGCAGCTGCGCTCCCTGGAGGAGCGGCTGCGCTATTTGCGGGAGCTGGAGGAGCGGCGCACCGCGATCCTCGAGTCGATCCGCTCGCAGGGCAAGCTGGACGAGGCCCTGGAGGCGCAGATCCTCGCCGCGGACTCCAAGGCCCGGCTGGAGGACATCTACCTCCCCTACAAGCCCAAGCGGCGTACGAAGGCGCAGATCGCCCGCGAGGCCGGGCTCGAGCCGCTCGCCGAAGGGCTGCTGGGCGACCCGACGGTGGAGCCCACGGCCGCCGCGGCGGCCTTCGTGGACGCCGAGAAGGGCGTCGCGGACGCCGCCGCCGCGCTGGAGGGCGCGCGGGCCATCCTCACCGAGCGGTTCAGCGAGGACGCGGACCTCATCGGCGAGCTGCGCGAGCGCATGTGGGAGCGCGGCCGGGTGGCCACCAAGGTGCGCGAGGGCAAGGAGGAGGCGGGCGCCAAGTTCGCCGACTACTTCGACTTCGCCGAGCCGTTCACCGAGCTCCCCTCGCACCGGGTGCTGGCGATGTTCCGCGGTGAGAAGGAGGAGGTCCTCGACCTCACCCTGGAGCCGGAGGAGCCCTCCGAGGAGACCGGCCCCACCTCCTACGAGCGCTCCATCGCCCAGCGCTTCGGCATCGCGGACCGCGGCCGCCCCGCCGACAAGTGGCTGGCCGACACGGTGCGCTGGGCCTGGCGCACCCGGGTCCTGGTCCATCTCGGCATCGATCTGCGGCTGCGGCTGCGCCAGGCCGCCGAGGACGAGGCCGTCCGGGTCTTCGCCGCCAACCTCCGCGATCTGCTGCTCGCCGCCCCGGCCGGGACGCGCGCCACGATGGGCCTCGACCCCGGCTTCCGTACGGGCGTGAAGGTGGCCGTGGTCGACGCGACCGGCAAGGTGGCGGCCACGGACACCATCTACCCCCACGTCCCCCGCAACCAGTGGGACGAGGCCCTCGCCAAGCTGGCCGCGCTGGCGCGTGAGCACAAGGTGGAGCTCATCGCGATCGGCAATGGCACGGCGTCCCGCGAGACCGACAAGCTGGCGGGCGACCTGTGCGGCAAGCACCCCGAGCTGAAGCTCACCAAGGTGATGGTGTCGGAGGCGGGCGCCTCCGTGTACTCGGCCTCCGCCTTCGCCTCGCAGGAGCTGCCGGAGCTCGATGTCTCGCTGCGCGGCGCCGTCTCCATCGCGCGGCGGCTCCAGGACCCGCTGGCCGAGCTGGTCAAGATCGACCCGAAGTCGATCGGCGTCGGCCAGTACCAGCACGACCTGTCCGAGGTGAAGCTCTCCCGCTCGCTCGACGCGGTCGTCGAGGACTGTGTGAACGGTGTCGGGGTGGACGTCAACACGGCCTCCGCCCCGCTGCTCAGCCGGGTCTCGGGCATCGGCACCGGCCTCGCGGAGAACATCGTCTCCCACCGCGACTCCAACGGCCCGTTCCGCAACCGCAAGGCGCTCAAGGACGTGGCCCGGCTCGGCCCCAAGGCGTATGAGCAGTGCGCGGGCTTCCTGCGCATCCGCGGCGGCGACGACCCGCTGGACGGGTCGAGCGTGCACCCCGAGGCGTATCCGGTGGTGCGGCGGATGGCCGCCACGGCGGGCGGCGACGTGACCACCCTCATCGGCAACACCTCGGTGCTGCGCGGTCTGCGGCCGAGCGAGTTCGTGGACGACGCCTTCGGTCTGCCGACCGTCACCGACATCCTCAAGGAGCTGGAGAAGCCGGGCCGCGACCCGCGTCCCGCCTTCAAGACGGCCACCTTCAAGGAGGGCGTCGAGAAGATCGGCGACCTGTCGGCCGGGATGATCCTGGAGGGCGTCGTCACCAATGTGGCGGCGTTCGGCGCGTTCGTGGACGTCGGTGTGCACCAGGACGGTCTGGTGCACGTCTCCGCGATGTCCAAGACGTTCGTCAAGGACCCGCGGGACGTGGTCAAGCCCGGTGACATCGTCCGGGTGAAGGTCCTGGACGTCGACATCCCGCGCAAGCGGATCTCGCTGACGCTCCGGCTCGACGACGAGGCGGGCGCCCCGTCCGGCGGCGGCCGTGACCGTGACCGCGGCCGCGGAGTCGACGGCGGCGTCCAGCGCGGCGGCGGCCGTCGCGGCGCGCCCCAGCAGCGCCAGGGCGGCAGCCGCGGCGGCCAGCGCGGCGGCGGCCGCGGCGCGGCCCCGGTGAACGGCGCGATGGCCGACGCCCTGCGGAGGGCGGGCCTGCTGGACCCGAAGAAGCGGTAGCCCTCTCAGAACGCCCCCGCGCGGCCTGGCCGAGACGGCGAGGCCGCGCGGGGGCGGTGCGCGTCCGGGTGCTCGCGGACTCCGGATCGCCCGACCGAGTCAGGCCTCGAGGACGCGGCCTTCGGAGACCGCGAGGCGGCGGGTGGTACGGACCGCGTCGAGCATGCGTCGGTCGTGGGTGACCAGGAGCAGGGTGCCGGCGTAGGACGCCAGCGCCGACTCCAGTTGCTCGATGGCCGCCAGGTCCAGGTGGTTGGTGGGCTCGTCGAGAACCAGCAGGTTGACCCCGCGCGCCTGGAGGAGCGCCAGTGCCGAACGGGTCCGCTCCCCGGGGGACAGCGTGGCGGCGGACCGCAGCACATGGTCGGCCTTGAGGCCGAACTTGGCCAGGAGCGTCCGTACCTCCGCGGGCGCCAGCTCCGGCACCGCGGCGCCGAAGGCATCCAGCAGCGACTCGCGGCCGAGGAAGAGCGCGCGTGCCTGGTCGACCTCGCCGACCACCACACCGGGGCCGAGCGCCGCCGCGCCCGCGTCCAGCGGGAGACGGCCGAGGAGGGCGGCGAGCAGGGTGGACTTGCCGGAGCCGTTCGCTCCGGTGATCGCGACCCGGTCGGCCCAGTCGATCTGGAGGTCGACCGGGCCGAAGCGGAAGTCGCCGCGCCGGACCTCGGCGCCACGCAGGGTCGCCACGACGGCACCCGCGCGCGGCGCCGCGGCGATCTCCATCCGCAGCTCCCACTCCTTGCGCGGCTCCTCGACCACGTCCAGCCGCTCGATCAGCCGGTCGGTCTGGCGCGCCTTGGCAGCCTGCTTCTCGGTGGCCTCCACCCGGGCGTTTCGCCCGATCTTGTCGCCGTCGGTGGCCTTGCGGCGGGCGTTCTTGACGCCCTTGTCCATCCAGGCGCGCTGGGTGCGGGCCCGGGCCTCCAGCGTGGCGCGGGTGTCCGCGTACTCCTCGTAGCGTTCGCGGGCGTGGCGGCGGGCGGTCTCCCGCTCCTCCAGGTAGGCCTCGTAACCGCCGCCGTAGAGGTTGACCTGCTGCTGGGCGAGGTCGAGTTCGAGCACCTTGTCGACCGTGCGGGCGAGGAATTCACGGTCGTGGCTGACGAGCACCGTACCGGCGCGCAGCCCGCCGACGAAGGTCTCGAGGCGCTGGAGTCCGTCGAGGTCGAGGTCGTTGGTGGGCTCGTCGAGCAGGAAGACGTCGTACCGGGAGAGGAGGAGCGAGGCGAGCCCGGCGCGCGCCGCCTGTCCGCCCGACAGGGCAGTCATGGGGCGGTCCAGGGAGACGTCGAGCCCGAGCGAGGCGGCGACCTCGTCGGCCCGCTCGTCGAGGTCGGCGGCGCCCAGGGCGAGCCAGCGCTCCAGGGCGGTGGCGTATGCGTCGTCCGCGCCGGGCTCGGCGTCCACGAGTGCCTGGGTGGTGGCGTCGAGCTCGGCCTGCGCGGCCGCGACCCCGGTGCGGCGGGCCAGGAAGCCCCGTACGGTCTCCCCCGGCCGCCGCTCGGGCTCCTGCGGGAGGTGGCCCACAGTGGCGTGCGGCGGGCTCAGGCGTACGGCCCCCTGCTCGGGATCGGTGAGGCCGGCGAGCAGGCGCAGCAGGGTGGACTTGCCCGCACCGTTGACGCCGACGAGCCCGATGACTTCGCCGGGGGCGACGACAAGGTCGAGCCCGGAGAAGAGGGTGCGGTCGCCGTGTGCGGCGGCGAGGTCCTTGGCGACGAGAGTGGCAGTCATCAGAGGGCCGATCCTAGTGCCGCGTCAGCCAAGGTTTGCCCCGCTCGCCGCCCTGGCACGGCCATCTGCGGCGTACCGGGCAAACCTTGACTGACGCGGCACTAGCCGCCACCGGCTGCCGCCTGCCGCGGGTTTCCCGGGGCCCGGGGCGAGCCCTACCGGCGCGCCACCGGCGTCACCAGAACCACGTCGCTCGTGCGGGCCACCACGAACGACTGGCCCCGCACCGCCCTCGCCGCCAGGGGAATCCGATGGATCCCCGGCTCCACCGAGGCGTCGAAGACCTCATGCGCATGGGCGCGGGAGAGCCGGTCGAGCCGGTGGGCGACCACCCTCACCCGGCACTCGGAGGCCACCTCCACCACCGCCTCGCCGCCGCCCGCCGTGAGGCCGACGAGGCGGCGGTCGCAAGGGGGGCGCAGCGCCTGTTCGACCTGGGCGACGAGCACGGGGACGATGGGGGCGAGCGCGGTGACCAGGACGGCCCGGGAGCGCGCGGCCGCGAAGGCGTCCCGTACGGCGTCGCGCTCCTCCTGGCCGACCGTACGGCCGAAGACCACCGCCCGGTACTTCCGCAGTTCCTCGGCGAGCGCCCCCACCGCGTCAAGAGTGATCTCGGCGCCGATGCCGATGCGCCGCAGCGCCGCGGCGAGCTTGGCGAGAAGGGCCGCGCGCTGCCCGATCAGCAACACCCGGGGGCCGGTCGGGACCTCGTGCGCGCCGTCGGTGACCAGCAGCCGCTCCAGGGCGGCGCGGTACTGCTCGCCGCGGAAGCGGTACGGGCCGATGCCGTGGTACCCGTTGAGGTCGACATCGGGGCTCCTGTCCGTCTGCCAGACGAAATCCCGCCAGACGAAGTCCGCCCCGTCGCGCTCGATCGCCGCGGTGACGGCGCCGCACTCCAGCCCCTCGCACTCCGGGCAGCCGTAGATGACGAACCGGCCGCCTTCCAACGGCGCGTCGGTCTCCAGCAGCAGCCCGCGGACCTGCTCGGCGAGGGCGGAGGGCTCGATGTCGGCGGTCAGCGGTGAGACCGCGTCGAGGTCGGCGAGGCGCGTCAGCAGGGGCCTGCCGTCCACCACGAAGTCCAGGAAGTCGCGGTGGGTTTGGTACGTGCCGTCGGCCAGCACACCGCCCGCGCGCATCGCCGGGGCCAGCCCGAAGGGCACGTACTCGGAGGTCATGCCCCAAGTATTCCCGCTTCGGGGCGGTATCAGGGGGTAACCGACGGTGCGCCGCCCGGACCGGTGGGTCCGGGCGGCGGGGCACGGCCGCGCCCGGAGGCGGCGGCCGGTACGCCTAGCGGCTCTTGGTCGCGGCGATGTGATCGTCCGGCCCGGCCGCGCCGTCCTCGTTCTCCGACGGGGAACCGGCCGGGGAATCGGCGTCCGACGGGGAGTCGGCGTCGGGCGGGGTCGCCGGGCCGATGCGGATCTCGAACTCGCCCGCGTACTTCTCATGACCGGCGATGACCGCCATCTCGACGGCCTCCTCGCCCCTCTCGCCCCGCACGATCAGCGGATCGCGGCGCAGATCCTTCATCAGCGCCCAGCACAGCCCCACCATCACCAGGGTGAAGGGCGCCGCCACCAGGATCGTCAGGTTCTGCAACCCGGTGAGGGCGTCGTCCTCACCACCGCCGATCAGCAGCATGATGGCCGCCACCGCGCCGGTGACCACGCCCCAGAAGATGACGACGAATCGGGTCGGCTCGAAGGTGCCCTTCTGCGAGAGCGTGCCCATCACGATGGACGCCGCGTCGGCGCCCGAGACGAAGAAGATGCCGACGAGGATCATGACCAGGACGCTCATGACCGTGGCGATCGGGTACTCGTGCAGAACCGCGAACAGCCGGCCCTCGGGAGTGGAATCGTCGCCGAGCCGGCCCGTGGCCTGGAGCTTCATCGCCGAGCTGCCGAAGATGGCGAACCAGATCAGGCTGACCGTGCTCGGCACCAGGATGACGCCGCCGACGAACTGCCGGATGGTGCGGCCCCGGCTGATCCGGGCGATGAACATGCCGACGAACGGCGTCCAGGAGATCCACCAGGCCCAGTAGAAGACGGTCCAGTCGCTCAGCCACGACGCGACCGACTTCCCGCCGGTCGCCTCGGTGCGGCCCGCCAGCTGCGGCAGGTCGCCGAGGTAGGAGGCGATGGAGGTCGGAACCATGTCGAGGATGACGATGGTCGGCCCGGCCACGAAGACGAAGACCGCCAGGAAGAGCGCCAGCACCATATTGATGTTGGACAGCCACTGGATGCCCTTGGCGACACCCGAGACGGCGGACGCGATGAAGGCCACCGTCAGGATCGCGATGACGGCGACCAGCAGCCCGGTGCCCACGTCGTTCTTCCAGCCCAGCACCTCCACACCGCTGCCGATCTGGAGCGCGCCGAGACCGAGCGAGGCGGCGGAGCCGAAGAGCGTGGCGAAGATGGCCAATATGTCGATGACCCGGCCGCCCCAGCCGTTGGCGTTCTTGGAGCCGATGAGGGGCGTGAAGACCGCGCTGATGGTCTGCCGGCGGCCGCGGCGAAAGGTGCTGTACGCGATGGCCAGGCCGACGACCGCGTAGATGGCCCAGGGGTGCAGCGTCCAGTGGAAGAGCGTGGTGGACATCGCGGTCTGCATCTTCTCGGCCGCGGTGGCGGGGTCGGTCCCGGGCGGCGGGGTGATGAAGTGCGACAGCGGCTCGCTCACGCCGTAGAACATCAAACCGATGCCCATGCCCGCGCTGAACATCATCGCGACCCATGAGACGGTGCGGAATTCGGGTTCCTCGCCCTCCTTTCCGAGGGTGATCTTGCCGTAGCGGCTCATGGCCAGCCAGAGGGCGAAGATCACGAATCCCGACGCGGTCAGGACGAAGGCCCATCCACCGTTGTGGATCAGCCCGGAGAGCATGCTGTTCGAGACGCTCTCCAGGGTGTCGGTGGCCACGCCTCCCCAGACGACGAAGGCCAGCGTGAGCGCGGCGGAGACGCCGAAGACCACACGGTCCGTCCGGGGGGTCCGATGGGGCCCGGCGGGGTCGGAGCCGGGAAGATCCACGGTCACCGGAGGATCGCCGCCGACGTCCCCCGTGGTTGTACCTGTCTGCGGCACGCAAAAGACCTTTCACTGAGGGTTTATGTGACGGATTTCCGGCTACCCAGGACTTCAGGATGCATGCCACCGGCCGTGGGGCCGGTGTTTTCGTGCGCCGTCAGGGCGTCCGGCCAACTCCCTCAGGCCGTCAGGCCAACTCCCTCAGGCCGTCAGGTCAGCGCCCTCGGAGCGCCAGGGTCAGCTCCCTCAGGCCGTCAGGTCAGCACGCGTCCACCGGCTGCCCCTCGGCGAGGTGGTACGCGGCGCGGCCGTCCAGCAGCAGCGGCACCAGCGCGCGGGCCGACTGGCGCAGCGGTACGAAGGCGCTTCCGTCGCGCTTGACGGGCCGCGCCGTCACCCCGTGCAGGGCCAGCTCGTCCCGCACCTCGCCGTAACTCTCGGCGTCCAGCCGGTAGCCGCACGGCGGATCCTCGAGGACGGTGTCCTCCTCCGGCGGTTCGTTGTCGGCGCCGCCGAGGTAGACCGGGCCCCGGTCCGCGTAGCCGGCCAGCCGCGCCGCCGTCGTGGCCGCCTCGATCCGGGCGCGCCGCCGGGTGATGAAGTCGAAGGTGCCGTTCAGGGCGGCGAGGTGGGAGCCCACGCGGCGGCGGTTGTTGAGGGCGGGGTCGGCCTTCTCGGCGTCGGTGAGCGGGTCGACCCGGGTCTCGGCCAGCAGCCCGACGGCGGCCTTGACGCCCGCGGTGTTGCGCAGGATCCGCTCCTGGCCGTCGCCCGCCACCTGCTTGACCGGCTCGCCTGTTTCGGGGTCGGTCCAGATGCCGTAGACGCCGGTGGTGTGGCCCGCGGCCTCGACGCTCGGGCGCACATAGGCGTCCGACAGCGTCCGCGCCTCGCGGTGCACCGGGTCCGCGGTGTTGAGGTTGCGCGGCCACAGCGCCAGCAGGTCCTTCACGTAGTACGGGGCGGTCGCCCCGTACTCGTGCAGGTCGTAGACGGTGTCCGGACGCCAGTCGCGGATGACGCCCGCCATCGCGCGGGACTCCGCGGTGGAGAGCGCGATGTGGTCGCGGTTGATGTCCACGCCGTCGGAGTTGCCTCGGGTGTCGGCGGCGCGGCCGTCGGGGTTGGCGGTCGGGACGACGAGCACCTGGGTGCGCTCCAGGAAGCGTCGCGTCCGGTCGTCCCTGGCGTAGGCGAGGTCGCGGATGGTGGACAGACACGCCTCGCGGCCGGAGGGTTCGTCGCCGTGCTGGGAGCAGATCAGCAGCAGGACGTTGCCGCGCGCCGCCCGGGCCGGATCGGCGGGCGCGGCCGGTGCGCCGATCCGCACCAGCCGCAGCGGCCGACCCTGCGCGGTGGCGCCGATCCGGTCGACGGCGACGCGCGGGGCGGACTTGTCGACGGCCGTGAGGAAGTCCGCCTCCTCGGCCTGGCTGGTCCACCGGGCGCCATGGCTGGTCTCGAACCCCGTACGCGGCGGGCGCTGTTCGGCCCGCGCGGGCGGGCTGAGGAACGACCCGGTCAGCAGCGCACCGATCGCGCCGCAGGCGGCGCCGCGGATGAGGGGTGACCGCGAGAACACGAAGGACCTCCTGGGGTGAGGGGATGCGTGGGCGTTATCGGTGCCGGCGTCCTGCCGGGCCCGCCGCCGGTGGGCCCCCGCGCGGCGGCGGGGACCCACCGGCGCGGGTCAGTCGCGGGTGGACATGGACGGGAGCGGGGTCCGGTGGTGCGGGGCCCGCACGCCCTTCAGGGGCGGCGCGGCAGCCGTGCGCGAGGGGGCGGCCGCGGCCTTCGGGGCGCCACCGACCAGCGGCAGACGGGCCGAGGTGCGGGGCAGGTCCAGGGTCAGCCGCGGGGTGGTGGACGGCGGTTCGATGAGACCCGCGTCGGTACCGGCGATGATCAGACCGAGGCGGTGGCCGGCCGGGACCACATGGTCGGTCGCCGCGAGGTCGAGGGTGATGGTGTACGCCTTGCCCGGGGTCAGCGGGCGGCCCTTGCCGTCGTCCGCGAAGTGACCGAGGTCGGCCCAGCCCCGGCTGAAGACCGTGTAGTCCACGTCCTCCTTGTCGGCGGCGGTCTCCTTGAAGCAGGCGCTGTCGCCCTCCGTGCCGCTGCCCCAGCAGGTGCGCCGGTCGAGGGTGGTGATCCCCTCACCCGCCGCCGTGTAGTCGCGGATGGTGGCCGGGCCGAGGTCGACCAGGACCGCGGAGAGATGGGCGCTGGTGGTGGAGGGCGTGGCGGTGACGGTGACCGTGCCGGAGCCGGACAGCCGCAGGTCCTTCTCGAGCGGACCGGTGGTGAAGCCCGCCTTGCCGGGCGTCGAGGTGTCGATCGCCGCGGACCAGTCGGCCTCGCTCAGCGCGGGGTCGTCGGTGAAGGTCTCCGTGGCGCCGGGCCCGGCCTGCTCGGTGCCGAGTACGCCCACTCCCGCCGTGGCGCCGCCGCGCGGGCGCAGGGTGGTCTGCCGGGTGCCGGAGGGGGGCCAGACCCGGTCGGTGGACCACTGGTCGGGGGCGCGCTCGACATCGGCCATCGGCTCGCGCTCGATGCCGTTGTCGATGCCGAGCAGGTAGTGGTCGAACCAGCGGTGGAGGGTGCGCACCCACTCCCCGCGCCGGTAGTCGAACGGGTCGACATGCCCGGTCTGCGAGAGCCAGATCTTGCGCTCGACGCCCGCGTCGGCGAGGGCGTTCCACCACTGTCCGAGGTGCTTGGTGCGGACGTTGAGGTCCTGCGCCCCGTGGACGGCGAAGACGCTGGCCCGCACCTTGTCCGCGTCCGGTACGTAGGTGCGGTCGGTCCACAGACCGGTCCAGTCGCCGTTGCGCGGGGCGCCCTCGACGAGACGCTTCTGTACGGCGGCGCAGCGGGCGTGGGCGCCATCGCTCTCGACGGCGTCCGAGAGTCCGTCGGGGCCGGAGTCGAAGAGCGCGGCGCCCTTGGCGAAGTAGTAGTCGTACCAGGAGGAGATGGCGCCGATGGGCACGATGGTCTTGAGCCCCTTGACGCCGGTGGCGGCGACCCCGTTGGCGATGGTGCCGTCGTAGCTCTTGCCGATCATGCCGGTGGCGCCGTTGGTCCAGCTCGCCTTGACCGTCTGCCCGCCGGTGCGGGTGCGGTACGCGGTCCCGCGGCCGTTCAGCCAGTCGACCACGGCCTTGGCGGAGAGGATGTCGGAGCGTCCGCCGATGTCCACACAGCCGTCGGAGCGGTTGGTTCCGGCGAGGTCGACCAGGACGGTGGCGTAGCCGCGCGGTACGAAGTAGTTGTCGTAGAAGAGCGGGAACTGGACCGGATTCCCGGCCGCGTCATAGGTCTTGAGCTGGCTCTCGTTGCCGCGCCCGCAGCAGGAGTAGTACGGGCTGGCGTCCATGATGACGGGGACGCGGCGGCCCTGAGCGGCGGCCTCGCGCGGCCGCACGATGTCGACGGCGACCCGGTCGGTCCGTCCGTCCGCGTCGCCGTCGATCGTGGTGTCCACCCATACGGATTCGCGGATGGCGTTCTCGTAGGAGTAGACGGGTCTGCTTTCTGATGGGCTCTTCGCTCTGCTGTCCGATCCGCTCTGCCCGGCGGAGGCGGCGGAGGCGGCGTGGGCGGCGGAAGCGGCGTGGGCGGCGGAAGCGGCGTGGGCGGCCGGGGCGCCGAGCGGTGGCAGCAGCGATATGGCGGCGGCGACCAGCGCGGTGACCGCCGACAGCACGAGTGTGGTCCAGGGGATGCGGGATCTCCGCGTCTGTAGCAGCACGGGCGGACGGTAGCGCGAGTCAACTCCTGCACAGAAGAGGGCGATACGTGTCGTGGGCGTGTCCGAGTCGATGCGCGTTGCGTCCGGATGTCGATTGGATGTCGGACCGCGTGATGGACGTGAGGTGCGTGTGAGGAGTACATAAGGTCACGAGTGATCGTTCTCCCCTACGAGTTGGAGGACTCGTGCGTCACCACAGACTCCTCGTCCCGGGCGCGGCCGCGGCCTGCCTGCTGCTGGCGATCCCGGCATCGGCGGCCGATGCCACGCCGGGCGCCCCCGGCATCGGGGACTCCTACTACCCCTCGTACGGCAACGGCGGGTATGACGTCTCCCATTACGACCTGCGGCTGAAGTACCAGCCGAAGACGGACCGGCTGGAGGGCACGGCGACGATCGTGGCCGACGCCCGGCAGGATCTGTCCCGGTTCAACCTGGACTTCGCGCTCGATGTGAGCGAGGTGCTGGTGGGCGGGAAGAAGGCCGCCTCCAAGGCGACCGGAGACCATGAGCTGGAGATCACCCCGGCCGCGCCGCTGACCTCCGGCCGCCCCTTCACCGTGGTCGTGCGCTACAGCGGTACGCCCTCGAAGGTCGTGGCGAACGGTTTCACCTCCTGGCTGCGCACCCCGGACGGCGGGATCGCGGCCAATGAGCCGGAGTCGGCGTGGTGGTGGTTCCCGAGCAATGACCATCCGCTGGACAAGGCCACCTACGACGTGTCGGTGGCGGTGCCGGACGGAACGCAGGCGATCAGCAACGGCACCCTTCAGTCCACCAGCTCCCAGCTGGGCTGGACCCGCTACAACTGGCGCTCCAGCAAGCCGCAGGCCACCTATCTGGCCACGCTGGCGGTCGGCAAGTTCGACATCACGACGGACACCACCGCCAACGGTCTGCCGGTGATCAACGCCTACAGCAAGGACCTCGGGGACAACGCGGGGGCGGCGCGGGCCAGCGTGGAGCGGTCGGCGGAGATCGTGGACTGGGAGTCCACGGTCTTCGGCCCGTACCCCTTCGACGCGCTGGGCGGCTATGTGCCCAATGTGCCCACGGGCTACGCACTGGAGACCCAGACCCGGCCGTTCTACAGCCCGAAGGGGTTCGCCAAGGGCGCCAACCCCTCGCTGATCGTGCATGAGCTGGCCCATCAGTGGTTCGGCGACAGCGTCTCGCTGAAGGACTGGCGTGACATCTGGATCAACGAGGGCTTCGCCAGCTACGCCCAGTGGCTGTGGTCGGAGAAGGAGGGCGAGGGCACCGCGCAGGAGCTGGCGGACTACACCTACGCCTCCTACCCGGCCGACGACCCCTTCTGGAAGGTCGAGCCGGGCAACCCCGGGGCGGAGAACCAGTTCCATGACGCGGTGTACGACCGGGGCGCACTGGCCCTCCAGGCGCTGCGGAACCACATCGGCGACAAGGACTTCTTCGCGATCCTGAAGGGGTGGACGGCGGAGCACCGATACGGGAACGCCTCCGTGAAGGACTTCGTGGCCTATGCGGAGAAGGTGTCGGGCAAGCCGCTGGCCTCGCTCTTCGACACCTGGCTCTTCACCCCGTCGAAGCCTGCCGCGGCGCAGGCGCGGGCGGCGGAGGTGAGCCCGGCCAAGGCGCCGGTGCGGCCGAAGTCGTGGCAGCGGATCCAGGACACCCACAGCGCCCACGGACGCTGAGCCACCCGGGCCCCGGCCGGTTCCCCACCCCGGCCGGGGCCTGGCGCGTACCACTTACCGCTTACCGCTTACCGCTTGGCGGAGCGCTGGTAGGCCGTCCGCGCCCAGAGATAGCCGCCGAGTGCCAGGGCGACGCACCAGGCGAGGGAGATGAGGGCGCTGTCGCCGATCTCCGTGCCCATCAGCAGGCCCCGCAGCGTCTCGATGACCGGGGTGAAGGGCTGGTAATCCGCGAACCAGCGCAGCCCGTCCGGCATGGACTCCGTGGGAACGATGGCGCTGCCCATGAAGGGGAGGAACTGTAGGGGCAGGGGTATGTTGCTCGCGGACTCCGGGGTCTTGGCCATCAGGCCGATCGCCGCCGCGACCCAGGTGAGCGCCAGCGTGACCAGGGCGAGCAGACCGGCGACCGCGAGCCATTCCACGGGGGTGGCATCCGGCCGGAATCCGATGAGCAGCGCGATGCCGATGACGAAGGCGATGCTGATCAGCGTCTGGATCATGCTGCCCACCACATGCCCGGTGAGGAAGGACGCCCGGGAGATCGCCATGGTGCGGAAGCGGTTGACGATGCCCTCGGTCATATCGACGCAGATGCCCACCGCGGTGACCAGGGCCCCGGAGGTCGCGGCCATCAGGATGATGCCGGGCGCGACATAGTCGATATATCGATCACCGCTTCCCCCGCCGCCGATGGTGCCGCCGATGGTGCCGCCGGTGCCGCCGGACATCCCGCCGATTCCGGCGCCGAGCGCCCCGCCGAAGGCGTAGTTGAACAGCAGCAGCATCAGCACGGGCATCGCCACGACGGAGGCCGTCATGGAGGGATAGCGCTGTGCGTGCTTCAGATTGCGGCGCAGCATCGTCAGCGAGTCGCGGGCGGCGTAGGACAGGGCGGTCATCGGATGCTCTCCTTCGCGGCGGCGCCGGCGCGCTCGCCGGAGCCGGGGTGGCCGAAGCCTGAGTGGCCGGAGCCTGAGTGGCCGGAGCCTGAGTGGCCGGTGAGGGTGAGGAAGACGTCGTCGAGATCGGGGGTGTGCACGGTCAGCCCCTCGGGTTCTATCGACGCGTCGTCCAGGACGGCGAGGACGGCCCGCAGAGTGGGGACGCCGCCGTCGCTGGGGACCTGGAGGGTGAGCGCTTCGCGGTCGGGTGCGGCGACGCCGAAGAGGTCGGTGGCCGCGTCGAGTCCGGCCGCATCGGCGAATCGGAGGCGGATATGGCCACCGGGGATCCGGCGCTTCAGCTCCTCCGCGGTGCCCTCGGCGACCAGCGCGCCATGGTCCAGGACCGCGATGCGGTCGGCGAGTTGATCGGCCTCGTCCAGATACTGCGTGGTCAGGAAGATGGTGACGCCGTCGTCGGCGACCAGGCCGCGGATGATCTCCCACATGGTGCGGCGGCTGCGCGGATCCAGTCCGGTGGTGGGCTCGTCGAGGAAGATGACGCGTGGATCGCCGACCAGGGTCATCGCCAGGTCGAGCTTGCGGCGCATACCGCCCGAGAAGGTGACGACGGGCTTGCGGGCGACCTCGGTGAGATCGAAGCGGCGCAGCAGTCCGGCGGCGCGCCGCCGCCCCTCGCGGCGGTCGAGATGGTGCAGATCCGCCATGAGGAGCAGGTTCTCCTCGGCGGTCAGCAGATTGTCCACGGCCGAGAACTGCCCGGTGACGCCGATCGCGGCGCGCACGGCATCGGCGTCGCGGACCAGATCGTGTCCCGCGACCCGGGCCTGGCCGGAGTCGGCGGCTATCAGCGTGGAGAGGATCTGCACGGTGGTGGTCTTGCCCGCGCCGTTGGGCCCGAGCATGGCGAAGACCGTGCCCTCGGGGATGCTCAGGTCGATGCCCTTGAGCACCGGCTTGTCACCGTAGGACTTGGTCAGTCCGGTGGCCGTGATCGCCACCGGAAGGGTGGAGGTGGAAGACGCGGTCATGGCGGTCCTGTCTCTTCCATGGGCTGTCATGTATGGCTGTCTCGTGCTGTCACGCATGGGCTGTCCCGTGCTGTGCGTGACCGGGGTGCGGGAGGGCGTCAGGCGCGGCGGATCACGATGTCGCCGAACGCGGTGCGGGCGCGGATCTCGGCCGTCTCCTCGGAGCCCTCGGGACCCTCGGCCGGTCCGAGGGTGGTGTGCACGGTGCCGAACCGGGTGTGGACGTCGAGCCAGACGGCGGTGGACTCGCGGACGCCGACCTCGACATCGCCCGTGGCGGCCTGGAGCACGATCTGCCCGCGCACCGCCTCGTCGATCCGGATGCTGCCGTTGGCCGACTTGGCGTCCACTCCCGCATGGGCGACGCCGACGGAGATGAGCCCGTTGGAGGAGGTGGCCCGCATCTCGCCGGCGACCTCGCCGACGACGGTGTCCCCGTTGCCGTTCTTGACCGTGGCCGCGCCCGCGACCGTGCCTATCTCGACCCGGCCGGAGCCGACGACATCGGCCTCCGCCGTGGCGCGGACCAGGCGGACATCGCCGTGCGAGGTCCTGAGCTGGGCGGTCGCCGCCTCGTCGACCTGGATGTCGCCGACCGAGGTCTTGAGCCGGCAGTCCCCCAGACGGCCCTCGCAGAGGAAGTCCGCCAGCGGGGAGGTGGCCTGGAGGTCCGAGCCCACCGGGAGCTCGATGGTCACCTCGATCGAGCCGGGCTTGCCGAACAGGCCGCGCTTCTTGGGCCCCTTGACCAGCAGGGTGCCGCCCGAGCAGCTGACCTTGGTCTGCTCGGCGGCCCGGATGTCGGCCTCGTCGGCGGGGTCGTGCGGCCGGACCTCGACGACCGTGTCCAGGCGCTTTCCGGCGGTGATCCGGGCGGCGCCCATGTCGAATTCCAGGGTCACGGAGAGCGGTTCGGGTGTGTCGAAAGCAGGCATGGCTGTCCCGTCCTCATGGCTGTGGTACGCGTTCCCGCTGGTCGCGCGGGTGAGATGGAGGGTGGTGCGCTACTGCCGCGGAGTCAGCGGACCCAGCCCTTGTAGCTCTGCCGGCCCTTGGGGCGGCCATGGGCGGCCGCGGCCGGGCGGGCCCGCTCGGCGGGCTCGAGCGCGGCGGCGACGGCCCGGACCAACCAGGCGTTGACCGAGAGGCCCTCGGCTCCGGCGGCCTCCTCGACCCGGGTCTTGAGATGGGTGGGGAGGCGGAGGTTGATGCGCGCCGTGCCGCCCTCGTCGGCCTCGGCGGGGACCGGCGGTATGGGCGACGCCTGGGCGGCACCGCCCGGCAGCTCATCCGGGTCCCCGGCCTCCTCGTACGCCACCGCGAGCGGCGGAGGCGTCACCACGAACTCGGGGTCGAGCCCGCGCAGCCGCACATCGACCGAGCCGGGCGCGAGCTCACGGGTCACCTCGTCCATGGCGGCGGACAGGGCGTTGAGCAGGGTGAGCCGGACGGCCGACTCCAGAGGTGTGGTGAGCCGCTCGGCCAGGGCGCGGGCTTCGTCGCCGCCCGCGTCCGCGGCCACCGCGAGCTCATGGCGGAGATTGTCGACGTACCGGGTGAGGTCCATGGCACCATCATGGCACAGCTTTGGCGCCACGTCGAGACTTCATGGCATCACGCGCACCAAATGTGGCGCCACCATGGCTCACCATGTGACATACTCCCTGGTCACAGCCCCATCGCGCGGCACCAAGCCATGTGCCACACCAAGCGTCACGCCATGCGCCACGCCACGTGCCACGCCATTCGCCACACCGCGGAACCCACTGATCACGGCCGTCCGGTGCGGGCGCGGCGCCGGGCCTCCCGCGCGATGGGCAGATAGCGCAGCCGCTCGGGCAGCAGCGGGACCACCACCCGCGCGGCCCTCCCGAACCACCGCAGCCGCCGCTCCTGACCGCGCGTCCACTCCAGCCCGATCGCCTCCCGCGCGTCCGGCGGCATCAGCCCGACGGTGAGGAACGCGCGGAAGCGGGTGAACAGCGGGCGCAGCAGCGGCCACGGCAGCCGGAGTGGCAGCGCGTCCGGCGGAGGGACGGCCGCGTCGGGCTCGGCCAGTTCACGGGCGACGACGGTCGGCTCCAGCCGTTCCCGCACCATCGCGCGGTAGTAGGGCCAGAACTCCTCGACGGATCCCGGCATCTCGCGCTCGTCGATGCCCAGCACCCGCCCGATCCGCAGCCATTCCCCGTACAGCTGCCGCTCCTCGGCCGCGGTGAAGGGGCGGGTGCCCAGATAGCGCTGGGCGCGCAGATAGACCGGATAGCCGGTGGCGTGCACCCACGCGTAGACGGGCGGGTCCAGCGCCCGGTAGGGGCGGCCGTGCGCGTCCACGCCCTGTATGGACGCGTGGAGCGCACGCAGCCGGTGGCCCTCCGCCTCGGCCCCCGCGCCGCCGTACACCCACAGCTGCACCGACCGCAGCGAGCGCTCCCCGCGCCCCCAGGGGTCGGTGCGGAAGACGGAGTGCTGGTCCACGCCCGCCCCGACGGCCGGATGCGCCACCTGCATGGTCATCGCGGCCGGCAGGGCGAGCACACTGCGCAGCTCCCCCGCCACGGCCCACAGGATGCCGCCCACGGGGGGCGGGTCGTGGCCTTGGGCGGTGTGGCGGGGGCTCTGCGTACTCATGGGTCCATCGGTAGTGCGGTTACTTCCCTCCTGTTCCAGTGTGCGCGCTCGCGCCATCGTCGAGCGGGCGCAGGGTGAGCGTGTAGTCGTAGGCGCCGTCGGCCTTCACCCGGTACTGGTCGCGCACCGGGTTGGGGGTGTCGCCCACGCCGGTGACCGCGTGGTCGGCGTGCAGGGTGTTCCAGCCGTCGTTGCGCTTGAGGAAGTTCGGGTAGGCGGCGCGGTCGAGTTCGTCGTACGCACTGGCACCCGCCTCCAGATCGCCGGAGACCAGCAGCCGGAACACCGGATGGTCGAGGTCGTCGGTCTGCCAGGTGTGCGGGACCTGGACGCGCCGCCCCGCCGAGGCGTCGTAGCCGTCCTTCCAGAAGCCGCCCGGGGCGTTCTCCGGCCGGTCGACCAGGACGAACCGCCAGGATCCGTCCAGGCTGCGCTCCCACCGCGCGCGGTCCGGGCCGTCCGGCCGCAGCCGGGTGTGCGGGGGCTCCTGGCCCTCGCCGGTGCGCTCCGGGTCCTCGAGGTAAGAGAACCGACACAGCTGAACGGCGTCGCACGCTATTCATCGGTAAAGAGAGCGTCAACAGGTCCTAGCGATCCCGGTGTTCGGTCTGTGGCGGTGGGAGGTTTCACAGCGATGATGCGACAGCAATACTGATGAACCCGATCGGGCAGCAGCACAGCGGAGCAGGACGACGCGGAAGCGAGGCACGACCGATGACCACCCCCGGCACCGAGGAACCCACCCTCACCGTCGACGAGCTGGCGGCCCGCGCCGGGGTGACCGTGCGCACCGTGCGCTTCTACAGCACCCGCGGGCTGCTCCCGCCGCCCGCGATCGGCCCGCGCCGGGTCGGCCACTACGGCGCCGAGCACCTCTCCCGGCTCGCGCTGATCGAACAGTTGCAGCACCACGGCATGACCCTGTCCGCCATCGAGCGCTATCTGAGCCAATTGCCACCGGATCTGAACGAGAACGATCTGGCGATCCACCGCGCCCTGGTCGCCTCCTGGGGCCCGGACGCCCCCGAGGAGGCGAACCGCGAGCAGCTGGACCGGCGGGCCGGGCGGGAGCTCACCGAGGAGGACATCGACCGGCTGGCCGCACTGGACGCGCTGGAGCGCACCGACGACCCGGATCGGTTCCGGATCGACCCCAAGGCGCTCCATCTGGGGCTGCGGCTGCTGGAGGTGCCGATCGAGCTGGAGACGATACGCACGGCCCACGCGGTCGTCCTGGAGCACACCCGCTCCGCGGCGCGGGAGCTCAGCCGGCTGTTCCGGGACGAGGTGTGGGGGCCCGAGCGCGATCATGAGTCCGGGAGCGGACCGGAGCGGATGCAGGCGAAGAAGTCGCTGTCGGCCCATATGCAGCCACTGGTGGTGGAGGCGCTGGTGATCGCGTTCCAGCGGTCGATGAAGCAGGAGCTGCGGGCCTGGTACGGGCAGGACGCGGACTGAACGGGCCCGGGGCGGTGCGGCGGGCCGCCCCGGGGAAGCGGCCGTCCCGGGGAAGCGGCCGTCCCGGGGGAACCGGCCACCCCAGGGGGAACCGGCCGCCCCGGGGGAACCGGCCACCCCAGGGGGAACCGGCCGTCCCGGGATAGCGGCCGGTCAGCGACCGCCGATGAGCGCTGCGGCGAGCTCCTCGGGGCGGGCGGCGAACGGCGAGTGACTGCCCGGCAGCGGCCGCACGGTGAAGGGCCGGTCCGGCATGGCCGCGTCGGCCTCCGCGATCATCAGATCCTGCATCGCGGGGGTGCACGCCCAGTCCCCGGCGCACCGGATGAAGGTGCGCGGGATCCGGCCCCACCGCTCCCGGGTCAGGGTGATCGGGGTGGTCGGCACCGCGAAGGGCAGATCCGGGCTCAGGGCCCGGTACCAGCGGGCGAAGGACTCGGCGGGGACATCGTCGTAGAAGGCCAGCCGCAACTCCTCCACATACGCCGGATCGGCGGAGCCCGGATTGATCCGGAACGCGCCGATGGCCTCCGGGTCGCCCAGCATCAGCCCCTGCCCCCGCGCGGTCGCGGTCTGCTCGGGGGACGTCAGATAGTCGGCGAAGCGCGGCCGCCCGGCCGGGACGAAGGACGACAGATGGATCAGCTCGTCGACGAATTCGGGCGCCCGCTCCGCGGCCAGGGACGCGGGGGCGCCACCGGCGCTGTGCGAGACCAGGGCGACCTTCGGATACCGGCGGACCGATCGCAGCGCCGTGACGACGGCCTCCGCGCACTCCTCCAGGGTCACCCCGGCCAGCGCCGACTTCTCGGTCGCCAGACCCGGCTGACCGGGGAGGAGGAGGCCCGAGGGCAGCGGGGCCTCGAAGCCGTGCCCCGGCAGATCGACGGCGAGGCTCGCAGCGCCGAGCCGGGCCAGGGCGCGCTGGGTGGACGCCCACTGCCAGGAGGCGTGCCAGGCGCCGTGGACCAGTACGAACACGGTGCCGGACGGAACCGGGCCGGGGCGGGAATCGGTGCGAGGGGTTCTGGGGCTCGTGGCACTCATGCGTACAGTCCACCGGCCCGGCCAGGCGTTATCCACCCTCATAGCTGACAACCCCGTCGCCGATATCTCCTGAGTATCGCCTCGGCTATCCTGGGACCGATGGAGTCACGTCATCTGCGCTACGCCCTGGCGCTGGCCGAGCATCAGCACTTCGGACGGGCGGCGACCGCCCTCGGCATCGCCCAGCCGCCGCTGTCCCAGCAGATCGCGGCGCTGGAGCGGGAGCTGGGCGCGCGGCTCTTCGACCGTACGGCGCGCGGGGTGTTCCCGACCGCCGCGGGCGAAGCGTTCCTGGCCAGGGCGCGCCGGGCGCTGGCCGAGATGTCGGCCGCCGTGTCGGACGCGGGGCGGGCCGCCCGGGGCGAGACGGGGCGGCTGCGGCTCGGCTTCATCGGCTCGGCGCTGCTGGAGCTTCTGCCGTCCGTGCTGGGCGCGTTCATCCGCGACCGCCCCGAGGTGCGGCTGGGGCTTCAGGAGATGTCCACCCGCCGGTCCACGGCGGCGCTGCTCGCGGGCGAACTGGACCTCGCCATCGGGCGCGGGGCGCCCCGGGGCGCCGGTGCCGAGGATCTGGTGTCGGTCACGGTCGGCCGGGACCATCTGGTGGCGGTCGTCGGGGCCGCCCATCCCTTCGCCGGGCAGCCCAAGGTGAGCCTCGAACAGCTCAAGGGACAGCACCTGATCATCGCGCCCGCGGAGGAGGAGCCGACGGTCGCCGCCTGGCTGGCCGGGCTGCTGGGCGAGGGCCCCGACGTGCCCGCGCGGGCCGGTGGGGTCACCGAGGCATGGGACGCGCACACCATCGTCGGGCTGGCCTCGTGCGGGGTCGGGGTGGGGCTGGGCCCGGCGTGTCTGCGGGTGGCCGCGCGGCCGGAGGTCCGGGTGTGCGAGGTGAGTCCGCGGGTGGAACTGCCGGAGCTGGTGATGTCGTTCCGCGCCCAGGACCGCTCCCCCGTGCTGGCGGCCTTCCTGGACATCACGAGGGAGCGGTGCCCGGGGGTGGCCGAGCGGCTGGAACGCCGTCTGGGCGCGCGCTGACGGGCGGCCGGACCGGCCGGCGCCTGCGGCGGGCTGTTCCCCTCCCCGCCCCTTCCCGAAACCATGGGGCTCCGCCCCCCTGCACCCCCGCCGGGGCTCCGCCCCGGACCCCGCTCCTCAAACGCCGGAGGGGCTGGAAGGCTGGACTCCGCCCCGGACCCCGCTCCTCAAACGCCGGAGGGGCTGGAAGGCTGGACTCGGCCCCGGACCCCGCTCCTCAAGCTCCCCCAGCTACCGCTGGGAGGTGCTCCCTGGAGGGGCTGGAAAGCGGGGTCCAGGGGCGGAGCCCCTGCCGCGCGGCGGAGCCGCAGATCGATGCCGCGGGGGGCGGGGAGGGGAACGGCCCGCCCCAGGCGCCAGGGTCCGCCGGACAACACGCCTAGTCCGTGAAGCGCTCCCCCCGCTCCGCCTTCTCCACCAGCAGCGCGGGCGGGGCGAACCGCTCTCCGTACGCCGCCTCCAACTGCCGGGCACGGGCCACGAAACCGGCCACGCCGCCCTCGTATCCGTTGATGTACTGGAGCACCCCGCCCGTCCAGCCGGGGAAGCCGATGCCGAGGATGGAGCCGATGTTGGCGTCGGCGACGGAGGTCAGCACACCCTCCTCCAGCAGCCGCACCGTGTCGATGGCCTCGCAGAAGAGCATCCGCTCCTTCATGTCCTCGAAGGGGATGCGGGTGCCCCCGCGCACAGCGTCTCCGGAACCGCCGGAACCGCCGGAGCCGCCCGGTGCGAAGTGCTCGCGCAGCCCCGGCCACAGCCCGGTGCGCTTGCCGGTCGTCGCGTCGTAGTCGTAGAAGCCCGCGCCGCCGCTGCGGCCGGGGCGCCCGAACTCCTCCACCATGCGGTCGATGACCGCGTCGGCCGGATGCGGCCGCCACTCGCCGCCCGCCTCCTCGGTGGCCCGGCGCGTCTCCTCGCGGATCTTGCGCGGCAGGGTGAGGGTCAGCTCGTCCATCAGGGAGAGCACCTTGGCCGGGTACCCGGCCTGGGCGGCGGCCTGCTCCACGGAGGCCGGGTCGATGCCCTCCCCCACCATCGCCACGCCCTCGTTGAGGAAGTGGCCGATGACGCGGGAGGTGAAGAAGCCCCGGGAGTCATTGACCACGATCGGGGTCTTGCTGATCTGCCGCACCAGATCGAAGGCGCGGGCCAGCGCCTTGTCGCCGGTGCGCTCGCCCTTGATGATCTCGACCAGTGGCATCTTGTCGACGGGCGAGAAGAAGTGCAGCCCGATGAAGTCGTCGGCGCGCTGCACGCCCTCCGCGAGCAGGGTGATGGGGAGAGTGGAGGTGTTGGAGCACAGCAGGGCGTCCGGGGCGACGACGCCCTCGATCTCCTGGAACACCTTGTGCTTGAGCGCCGGGTCCTCGAAGACCGCCTCGATGACCGCGTCACAGCCCGCGAGGTCGCGCGGATCGGCGGTCGGGGTGATCCGGGCCAGCAGCTGGTCCCGCTCGGCCTCGGTGGTGCGGCCCTTGGCGAGCGCCCTGGCCAGCAGCCCCTCGGAGTACGCCTTGCCCTTGGCGGCGGCCTCCACGGACACGTCCTTGAGGACGACCTCGATGCCCGCCTTGGCGCACGCGAACGCGATACCCGCACCCATCATCCCGGCGCCCAGCACCGCGACCTTGCGGACCTGGCCGGGCTCGATCCCCTGCGGCCGGTTGGCACCGGAGTTGACCGCCTGAAGTTCGAAGAAGAACGCCTGGATCATGTTCTTGGCGGTCTGGCCGACGACCAGCTCGGTGAAGTACCGGGCCTCGATGGTCTGCGCGGTCTCGAAGTCCACCTGGGACCCCTCGACGGCGGCGGCCAGGATATTGCGCTGCGCCGGGTAGGGCGCGCCGTTCAGCTGCTTCCGCAGATTGGCGGGGAAGGCGGGCAGATTGACGGCGAACTTCGGCTGCGCCGGGGTGCCGCCCGGAATCCGGTAGTCCTTGTCGTCCCACGGCTGCGCCGACTCGGGGTGGGCGGCGATGAAGGCGCGCGCCCGGGTCAGCAGCTCCTCGCGGGTGGTCACGACGTCATGCACCAGCCCCGCCTCCTTGGCGCGCAGGGGGCTGTACCGCGTGCCCTGGAGCAGCCACTTGAGCAGTGCGTCGGTGACGCCGAGCAGCCGTACGGTACGGGCGACGCCGCCGCTGCCGGGGAGCAGGCCCAGGGTGACCTCGGGGAAGCCGATGCGGGCCCCGGGGGCGTCGAGGGCGATGCGGTGGTGACAGGCGAGCGCGATCTCCAGCCCGCCGCCGAGCGCCGCGCCGTTGATCGCGGCCACCACGGGCTTGCCGAGGGTCTCGATCCGGCGCAGCGCGCGCTTGACGCGGAGGTTCTTCTCGTAGACCTCCTGGGCCTGGCCGGGCCCGACCTGGATGAGGTCATTGAGGTCGCCACCGGCGAAGAAGGTCTTCTTGGCGGAGGTGACGATGATGCCGCGAATGGCGTCCCGCTCGGCCTCGACGCGGTCGGCGATCGCGTCGAGGGAGTCGATGAACGCGGCGTTCATGGTGTTGGCGGACTGGCCGGGGTCGTCGAGCACCAGGGTGACGACGCCTTCGTCGTCCTGCTCCCAGCGGATGGTCGAGGCGGTGGTGGGGTGGGTCATCTGAGGTCTCCAGGGCGAAGGGGCGTGGGGAGGGGCGGGCAGGAAGGGGAGACGGCGACGGCTTGAGAGCGGCTCGGTCGGCGTCCTTGGAGCCGCTCGGCCGCGAAACCGCTCGGCCGTGGAGCCGCGCGGCTCCGGAGCCGGTCGAGGGCCGCTCTAAAGCCGCTCGACCACCGTCGCGATGCCCATTCCGCCTCCCACGCACAGCGTCACCAGCCCGAACCGCCCGCCGCGCCGCTCCAGCTCGTCGATCACCGTGCCGAGGATCATCGCGCCGGTGGCGCCCAGCGGATGGCCCATGGCGATCGCGCCGCCGTTGACGTTGACCTTGTCCAGGCTCAGCCCCATGTCGTCCACGAAGCGCAGCACCACCGCCGCGAACGCCTCGTTGATCTCGACCAGATCGATGTCGTCGATGGTCAGCCCGGCCTTGGTGAGCGCCTTACGGGTGGCGGGAGCCGGGCCGGTCAGCATGATGGTCGGGTCGGCTCCGGAGACGGCGGCGGAGACGATCCGGGCGCGCGGTGTCAGCCCGAAGCGCTCACCGACCTCACGGCTGCCGATGGCCACCAGGGCGGCGCCGTCCACCATGCCCGAGGAGTTGCCCGCGTGGTGGACATGGTCGATCGCCTCGACCCAGTGGTACCTCTGAAGCGCCACCGCGTCGAAGCCGCCCGCCTCGCCGATGGCGGCGAACGACGGCTTCAGGCCCGCCAGGGTCTCCGGGGTGGTGCCGGGGCGGATGTGCTCGTCCTGGTCGAGGACGGTCAGCCCGCTGCGGTCGCGGACCGGGACCACCGAGTGGTCGAAGTACCCCTCCTTCCAGGCGCGGGCGGCCCGCTCTTGGGAGAGCGCGGCGTAGCTGTCCACGTCATGGCGGCTGTAGCCGCCGATGGTGGCGATGAGGTCGGCCCCGATGCCCTGCGGTACGAAACCGGTCTCGTAGTTGGTCATCGGGTCCGCGAACCAGGCTCCGCCGTCGGAGCCCATCTTCACGCGCGACATCGACTCGACCCCGCCCGCGAGCACCAGGTCCTCCCAGCCGGAACGGACCTTGGCCGCCGCCAGGTTGACGGCCTCCAGGCCCGAGGCACAGAAGCGGTTCTCCTGGACTCCCGCGACGGTGTCCGGGAGCCCGGCCGCGATGGCCGCGATCTTGGCGATGTCGGAGCCCTGGTCGCCGAGCGGGCTGACGACGCCGAGGACCACGTCGTCGATCGCCGCCGGATCGAGCTCGGGGAACCGCCGCCGCAGCTCGTGGATGAGGCCCACCACCAGGTCGACGGGCTTGGTGCCGTGCAGGGCACCGTCGGCCTTCCCGCGCCCGCGCGGGGTGCGGATGGCGTCGTACACATACGCTTCGGTGCTCACGTCAGCGGCCTTTCGAGGGAGGGTTGGGGCGGTGACGGCTCAGTGGTCCGGCGGGAAGCGGGGACATGGGGCTCACGACGGGTTTCCCTCGATGAGCGAGGTGACTCCCCAGTCGCGGGCCACCTCGTCGGTGTCCGCCCCGGGCCGGGCGGGCTCACGGCGCACCGCGCCCGGGGTGGCGGAGAAGCGCGGGGCCGGCGCGGGCTGGGTGATCCCGCCGTGGTCGACGAAGGTGGAGCGGGCGGCGAGCTGCGGATGGGCCGGGGCCTCCCGCAGCGACAGTACGGGGGCGACGCAGGCGTCCGAGGCGCCGAAGACGGCGGTCCACTCCTCGCGGGTGCGCTCCTTGAAGCGGTCGGCGATGGCGGCGCGCAGCGCGGCCCAGCTGTCGAAGTCATCACGGGCCGGGGCCCGGTCGGCGATCCCCAGCAGCTCGATGAACTCCGCGTAGAACTTGCGCTCCAGCGGCCCGACCGCCATATAGCCGCCATCGGCGGTCTCATAGGTGCCGTAGAAGGGGCAGCCGCCGTCGAGGAGGTTGCTGCCGCGCTGGTCCCGCCAGCCGCCGGCGGCCATCATGCCGTGGGTGACGGCGGTCAGATGGGCGGTGCCGTCCACGATCGCGGCGTCCACGACCTGGCCGGGGCCGCCCGCGCGGGCGTGGTGGAGGGCGGAGAGGAGGCCGATGACGAGGTAGAGCGAGCCTCCCGCATAGTCCCCCAGGAGGTTGGCGGGGGCGATGGGCGGGCCGTCGGCGGCGCCGATCATGCTGAGGGCGCCGGTGACGGCGATATAGCCGATGTCATGACCGGCGGTCCGGGCGAGCGGGCCCTCCTGGCCCCAGCCGGTCATCCGGCCGTAGACCAGCTTGGGGTTGCGGGCCAGGCAGTCGTCCGGGCCGAGGCCCAGCTTCTCGGCGACCCCCGGGCGGTAGCCCTCGATGAGGATGTCGGCGCGCTCGACGAGGTCGAGCACGACGGCCGTGCCCCCGTCGGCCTTCAGGTCGATCAGCACCGAGCGCTTGTTGCGGTTGGCGAGGTCGTAGTCCGGGTCGATCCGCAGGCCCCCGGCGCCTCCGGGACGGTCGACGCGCACCACGTCGGCTCCGAGGTCGGCGAGGACCATGGCGGCGAACGGACCCGGCCCGATCCCGGCCAGCTCCACCACCCGCACCCCGGCCAGCGGGCCGCTCGCCGCCCCTTCCTCCGCCACCGTCATCCCGTCCCCCAATCGTGTGACACCACCGCTGTAACACCGCCGATGCTAAGAACGCGTCCCGCATTCCACAAGCCCTCTCCTGGGCCTGTGGACAACCAAGCCCCGTGACCGGCAAAGGGGTTCGGCCGTGCGGGAGCGCGGCGGGCCGGGTGTGGCGCCGACCGGGCCTTTCGGATCAGGTCTTCTTCAGGTCGGGCCCCGCCATCGACAGCGGCTGTCCGGGTACGAGATGGTCCTCGTCGCCCTCCGGATCGGTCAGCCGGCCCAGCCGGCGCGGCACATCGGCGCCGACCAGCACGATCACCACCAGCGTCAGCCCGAAGGTGAGCACCGCCAGCGCCCGCCCGAGGGACATGCCCTCGGCCAGATGGGCGCCGAGCACCGGCGCCACCGCGCCGCCGAGCGCCCCAGTGTTGTAGACGAAGCCGAGCGAGGCCGCCCGGCTCCCGGTCGGGAAGTGGCCCGCGATGTACTTCGGCAGGATGCCGGAGATCCCCTGGCTCAGCGCGAGCAGGAAGAACAGCAGCACGCCCAGCCCGACCAGCGAGTCCTGCACCGCGAACACCGGGAAGACGAAGGCCAGCGAGGCGAGCAGGGTCACGGCGTAGGCGCGCCGGGTGCCGAGCCAGTCGCCCACGAAGCCCGCGAGCCAGCAGCCGGCCATGGTCCCGAACCCGGCGTAGAACATCACATCGGTGACCTCGGAGGGCGAGTACGCGAGCTGCTCCTTCAGATAGGTGGGCAGCAGCGCCTGGATCGGCCAGCTGTAGAGGAACGCGCAGAAGACCGTGCACATCAGGGACACGTACAGCGGCCAGCGGCGGCGTCCGCCGAGCTGGGCCGCGAAGGCGAACAGGCACCCCGCCGCCAGGACCGACAGCGGCCAGCGCCAGCCCGCGCCCGCCGGGGTGAAGACCAGGAACAGGGCGACGCTCGCGGCCGCGGTCAGCGCCGTGTTGACGCTCGCGCGGATGCGTCCGGCGAACAGCGGCCGGAAGGGGTTCGGCCGCGCCCGCGCCGCCGCCACCTCCTCGTGCCAGTCCCCGGCCTCCGGGAGCGCGCGCCGCACCCACAGGGCGACCAGTACCGGCAGCACACCGATCCAGAACATCCAGCGCCAGCCCCAGTGGGGCACCACCCACTTGTAGAGCTCGGAGGCGATGATGGTGCCGCCCGAGTAGCCCGAGATGAGGAAGCCGGAGGCGCGGTTGCGCAGCCGCGCGGGCCAGCTCTCCAGGACGTAGGTGGCGCTTGCGCTGTACTCGCCAGCCATGCCCATGCCAATCACCAGGCGGGCCGTGAACAGGCTGATGTAGTTCCAGGCGAACCCGCAGGCGAAGGTGCCGAACGAGTAGAGCAGAATACTGATGATCATGGCGGCCTTACGGCCGTAGCGGTCGCCCAGCGCGCCCAGCACCGCGCCGCCGAGCCAGCGGGTGATGAAGGCGCCCGAGACGAGGCTCGCCGCCGACGCCGTGCTCAGGTCGAACTGGTCGGCTATCTCGGTCAGGACGAGCGTGATCAGCACAAAGTCGAAACCGTCGAGCAGATAGCCGATCCAGGCGGCGAACAGGGACTTCCACTGACCGGGTGAGACCTCGCGGTACCAGGGCACCTTGGCGGCTTCGATCACGACAACAGCCCTCCCTCCTCCAGGAGTTGACGTACGGTCTTGACGGCGGCGTCGCCCAGCGGCACCTGGGGCGGCGCGGTGTCCGCGCAGTCGATCACGCCGAGCAGCCGCAGCGCGGCCTTGAAGCCGCCCAGGCCCGAGGAGCTGCCGCCCATGAGGGTGGGATCCCCGGCGTCGGTGATGGCGAAGAGCGCGGCCAGCCGGTCCTGTTCGGCGGCCGCCTGCTCCCAGCGCCCCGCGCGCGCGTGCTCGTACAGCCGGACGAACCCGGCCGGATCGACGTTGGCCAGCCCCGGGACGACGCCATGGACGCCCGCCAGCAGGGCGCCGTCCACCGCCAGTTCGGAGCCGGTGAGCACGGTGAAGGTGTCGGCGAGACCGCGCCGGCGGACCTCGACCAGCAGCCGCCGCAGCGCCCCGTCGTCCCCGCTGCTGTCCTTGACCCCGGCCAGCGTGGCGTCGGCGGCCAGCGGCAGCAGGATCGAGGTCGTCAGCTTGGAGTGGACGGAGACCGGGATGTCATACGCGAACAGCGGCCTGCCCACGCCGTCGCGCAGCCGCCGGAAGTGGTCGGCGATCTCCAGGGGGTGGGTGCGGGTGTAGAAGGGCGCGGTGGCCACGATGCCGTCCGCGCCCAGCTCCGCCGCCGTACGGGCGTGATCGAGCACCCGCGCGGTCGTCATGTCGATCGCCCCCGCGAGCACGGGAACCCGCCCGTCGACGGCCTCGATGACCGCCGTAAGGGCCGTACGGCGGCCGCGGTCGCTCAGATAGGCGGCCTCTCCGCTGGAGCCGAGCGCGAACAGCGCGCTCACCCCCGCGTCGATCAGCCGCTCGGTGAGCACGGCGAGGGAACGCGTGTCGACCTCGCCCGTGGGCGTGAGCGGGGTGCACAGGGGCGGAACGACACCGGTAAGGGGAGCCGGAAGACTCATCGACACCCAGCCTTCTGGATAGCGGGACAATATGGACGTGGGACGTCCTATGTTCGGGCCCGAATCTGACGGAGCGCCATCGCCCTGTCAAGTACATTCCCGCCGCAGCGCCTCGTCCGAATCCCGCCAGCGCGCCGCGAGCCCACCGGCCAGGCTTGACCGCATGGACGAAATCTATGAAATGCGGGCCATAGCGCCCGAGGTGCTGAAGCAGCTGCGGATCAGCGATGACGCGGGCAATCCGCCGCGGCTGGTGGTGGAGGACGAGGAGGGCGGCAACCCGATGCGCTGCTGCCTCGGCCGGAGCCGGCCGAACGAGACCATCGCGCTCGTCTCCTACGCCCCGCTGCGCCGCTGGGCGCGGGAGACGGGTGCCAGGCCCGGCCCGTACGACGAGGTCGGCCCGGTCTTCATCCACCTCGACGAATGCGACGGCTGGACCGGCCCCGGCATCGCGGACGGCATCCGGGGCCAACGGCGGGTGCTGCGGGCGTACACGGCCGAGGGCAACATCCTCGGCGGGCGGCTGCTGAACGACGGCGAGCCGACGATCGAGGAGGGGCTGGCCGAGCTGTACGGGGACCCGCGGGTGGCCGCGGTGCATGTGCGCGCCGTCGAGTTCGGCTGCTTCCTGGCCGAGACGCGGCGGGCCTGAGGCGTCCGGCACTCCGGGTGCGGGGCGGCGCCGGGGGGTACAGGGGTTCCCCCGGCACCGCGCTCGGAGTACCGCGCGCACAGCCGCCACGTTCGGAGTGTCGGGCTCACCACACCGCGTTCAGTGCGTGGCGGCTTTCAGAGCGTGGCGGCTTTCAGAGCCCGGCGGCACAGCGCGTCCGCGCGCCGTGTCGTCTCGGGCTGCCGGAAGTCGCGGGCGAGGTGCAGGGTGTACGCGCAGGCGTCCGCGATGGTCACCCGATGGCCGATGGAGACGAAGAGCGGCTTCACCGCGTCACGGGTGCGCAGCGCGCGGCCGACCTCCTCGGCCCCGTCGAGCAGGGGCGACCAGTCGCCACGGCGCGGCCCAGGGTCGGCGTGGCGGAAGCCGAAGGGGTTCTTGGCGACGCCGATGGTGGGCAGCCCGGTGAGCACCCCGAGATGGCTGGCCAGCCCGAACCGCCGGGGGTGGGCGAGGCCGTAGCCGTCGCACACCACCAGGTCGGGGCGGCGGCCGAGCCGCCGGTCGAGGTCGCCGAGCGCGTCGAGGACGGCCGGGATCTCACGGAACGCCAGCAGCCCGGGGACGTACGGGAAGGAGACGCGGCCCACCGCGGTCGCCTCCGCGACGACGGCAAGGCTACGGGCGTCCAGGGCGACGGCGGCGGCCGCGACCAGGTCGTGCTCGTCGTCGTACGCCACGTCCACCCCGACGACCGCGCCAGTGCCGGTGCCCGGCTCGGGCACCTCGCCGCCGACGACCACGGACGCCCGCGTCCGCTCCTGGAGGGCGACGGCCTCGGCCTCGGTCGTGGGCCAGTCGCGGGGCAGTTCATATCGTGGATCGACGGCGCTGGTCATCGTGGCGCTCACGTTACTAGCCTGCCCGTCATGTTCGTACTGGAGATCACGTACACCGCCTCGGCGGACCGCGTCGAGGCCGCCCTCCCCGAGCACCTCGTCTGGGTGGACGACCACTTCGCGAACGGTGTCTTCCTCGCCTCCGGCCCCAAGAACCCCCGTGACGGCGGGGTCATCCTGGCGCTCGGCGACGACCGGGCGAAGATCGAGGAGATACTGGCGAGCGACCCCTTCATCGTGGCGAGCGTGGGCGAGTACACGATCACCGAGTTCCTGGCCACCCGCACGGCCCCGGCCCTCGCCGATTACCGCCAGCAGCGGCCGTAAGGAGCCCGTTTCGGCTTATGCCTTGAGGGAGGCTATGAACACGGCCCACGATCCGGCGGGGAACACGAGAGCGGGGCCGTCGGGGTTCTTGGAGTCGCGGACGGGGACGAGGCCCGGGAGGTTGTCGGCGACCTCGACGCAATCGCCGCCATCGCCGTTGCTGTAGCTGCTCTTGCGCCAGACCGCTGCACTTACGTCCCTGGTCGTGGGCATGGGGTGTAGTCCTCCATCGCGGTTTGGATCATTGCCTCGGAATCGCGAGGCGATAGGGCCATTGCCCTGAGCAGATCGTAGTTCTCCCGGCGCATGGCGACTTCAGCTTGGTCCTCGATGAGGACACCCGAGCGACTGCCTTCTTCGTAGGCCACCTGGGGCTCGCCGGGCACGGTGTAGACCTTCAGCACACCACCCAGCATTTCCGGGTGCTCTCCTACTGCGAAAGGGAGCACCTGAATGGTCACGTGCGACTGTGCCCCCTGCTTGAGCAGGGAAGCCAACTGATCGCGCGTGACGTCTGGTCCGCCGACGGGGCGGTGCAGCACGGCCTCGTCCAGGATGAACCAGCAGCGTGGCGGCTTGGGCTCGACCAGCCGCGCTTGTCGGTCGATGCGCGCCTTCACCATGGCCTCGATCTCCGCGTTCGGCGCATGCGGATGGACGCTGCGCATCAACGCCTCCGCGTAGCGCGGTGTCTGGAGAAGTCCAGGAGCGCCCACGCTCACGTACTGCTCGATAACGGCGGCGCGCTTCTCGATCTCGATCATCCGCCGGTACTTCCCCGGAAACGGCTCGTTCTTGGCCAATGCATAGATCCGCGCGAACACCCCATCCGTGCCGAAGCACGCGTCCAGCTTCGCCGGTAGGTCGTCGTACGGCAGCGACTCCGCCGCTTCGATTCGCGCGAGGTGGGACTTGCTGTAGTTCAGCACCTCGGACAGCCGCCGCAGCGACATGTCCGCCTTCTCGCGGTGGCGGCGGATCTCCGCGCCGAACAGGTCGCGTGCGGAGCGGTCGGGGAAGAGTTCGCGCGGCTGGAACACCATTGGTCCGTCCCTCCTGGTCCCGCTGTCCGGCCGGGACCGCTGGCTTTTTTTGGAGCTTACGCTCCGGAGGGCGACGCACTTGACACGTTCCGTAATTGACCCCCTCCCCGCGCCCCTTCCCGCAAATCCACGCTGCGGGAAGAGGCGAAGCCCCGGTCCGGGGTCTGGGGCGGAGCCCCAGTTTCGGGAAGGGGCGGGGAGGGGGCTGCCCGCCGCAGGCGCCAAGACTCGGCAGGCACCCCCTGGCGGGCCTAGCGGGAGACGCAGAGCCGGACCACGAGCGAGACGCAGCCCCGGGAGTCGCCGGAGTCGGAGCCGGACCCGGAGTCGGAGCCGTGGTCGTCCGGCCCGGCCGTGGGCCGCTGCGTCGGCTGCCCGCTCGGAGTGCCCTCCGGGTCCGACGGACCGCCGTCCGTCGGCTTCTGGGTCGGCTCGTCGGTCGGCTCGTCGGTCGGCTCGTCGGTCGGCTCGTCGGTCGGCTCGTCGGTCGGCCGGTGCGACGGGCCACTCGACTCGGAGGACGAAGCGGACGACGAGGGCGAAGACGGCCGCGACGAGGGCGATTCCGAGGAACCGGACGTCGGTGCCTTGCGCGAGGGGGACACGGCACTGGACGGCACATCCGTCGGGGAGTGCCCGGTGGGCACGCCCGCGGTGGACGGCCGATTCCGGGACGCCTCCCCCGGAACGCCCGCCCGCGAGCCCTCCGAGTGCCGCGAGGCCCCGGACGCGGTGGACGACCCGGAAGAAGCCGAAGAATCGGCGGAGTCGGACGTATCCGATATGGATGGCTCCGAGGCCGCCGCCGGCTGCTGCGCCGCCGCCGAGCCACCGTCCGTCAGCGCCAGCCCCGTCATGACCGCCGCCCCCGCGACCAGCAGCACACCGCCCGCGGCCGCCGCGACCGCCACCGGCCCCGCCTGGCGCACCTGCCCGCGCACGAGGTGGTGCATGGAACGGCGGGAGGAGACCAGCGGCCCGTTCGAGGGCGCCGCGTGCGCACCGCCGCCGGTCGCCAGGGCGCCCACTCCGGCGGCCCCCACGGCACCCACCGCACCGGCGGCCGCCAGCGGCGCCAGGAAGCGCGCCATGTCCCGGTCGTACAGCGCGAGCAGCGCCGGGCCGGTCAGCGCGGACAGCCGACCGTCGGCCGCGACCAGCTGCTCCATCCGGCCCCGGCAGTCCTGGCAGCCGTCGATGTGGACGGCGATCTGCTCGGCCTGGTGCGGGGAGTCCGCGCCCCGCACATGGTCGGGCAGCCCCTCCCAGTGCCCACCGCACGCGGCGCTCGCCGGATAGCCGGGCTGGGCGCGCAGGAACTCCTGGCGCACGCTCTCCCGGACGCGCTCCACCAGGGCCGCCGCGCCGTCCGGGCTCGCCCCGGTCCGCCACGCCACCTCCTCCGCCGGGAGCCCGTCGACCTCGGCGAGCCACAGCACCTTGACCCAGCGCTGCGGCAGCTCGTCGAGGACCTGGACGAGCGGTTCGAGGTACGACGCCTGCTGCGACGGCCCCCCGTTCCCCACCCCGGCCGACAGCGCCCTTACGGCGCCCGTCAGCTCGGCCGGGACGGCGTCGGCACCGAGGGGGTGCCCGGCGCGGATCCGACGCCACACGCTGTAGTGCGCCTCGGCCACCAGGTCCCCCGCAACCCAGGGATTACCGGTGAGAGTTCGGGCATATCCGCACAGACGCGAATATTCGGCTTCGTAGATTCGGCTGTAGGCGGCGGTGTCGAGCGCCGCGTGACCTTCGGTCATGGTGGAACAACCCCTGGGGTGGGTGCCTCGTCATGGCCGACGTTTCTGTAACAGCTCCGCACGGCGCCCGAGACCTTGCATGGATTGGCAACTCTAAATGCCCTATGTCCCCTCGAAAAATCAGTCGTGACGCACGTCACGTCGAAAGTGGGTGCACTGGCCTGATCGCCCAAACGTCTTAACGGTCGTAAGGGCGACGCGCCCCGCACCTATCGCAAGGGAGCCGACGTGACCACTGTCATCGACCAAGCCGTCCAGGCACAGCTGATCGCGTCGACCCCCGAGTCGCGCGCGATTCCGGCCTGCCTGCGCTACGAGCGGGACGACCCGTTCGCTGTCCGTGTCTCCTTCCCGCCCTCCGCGTCCCTCGACGGCTCCGCGGTGGAGTGGACGTTCGGGCGCGAGCTGCTCGCGGCCGGGCTGCGCGGCCCCGCGGGCAGCGGGGATGTGCAGATGTGGCCGAGCGGACCACAGGGGACGGTCCTGGAGTTCCATGCCCCCGAGGGCATGGCCATGGTCCAGTTCGACACCGCCGACCTCCGCAGATTCCTCGGCCGGTCGTACGCGGTCGTCCCCGAGGGCAGCGAGGCCGGGGAGCTCGACCTGGACGAGGGGCTGGCGTCGCTGCTGAGAGACGCCTGAGTTCCGTACGGAGGCTCGGGCCCGGCCGGTACGGAGGCTCGGGCCCGTACGGGCGTCCGATCCCGCTCCTGACGGTGAGGGGTCAGGTGGCGGTCACGGCCGTGGTCGACGCCAGCATGGTCGTGACGACCGCGGCGGCGAGCGCCGTCCGCACCTGCGCGATGACCTTCTCCAGCACCGGGCCCATGCCCCCGCAGCGCTCACCCAGCTCCAGGATCCGGCGCTTGCGGACCTTGGCGTCCGTGGCCGTCACCACGGACCTCAGCTCACCCGCCGCCGCGAGGGTGACCAACGCCGCGTCCCGTTCGGACACTTCGGCCACCGGCTGCTCGCCGTGCAGCACGCGCACCGCGTCGTCCCGCATCCCGGCCACCTGATCCGGCCGTTCCAGCAGGTACTCCTTGGCGGGGAACAGCCCCAGCATCCGCTTCCCCTTCGCCCGCACATATCCGGCCGCCACCATCTGGTCGCGGACCGCGTGCTCGGTCAGCCGCGGCTGATGCCCCACCCAGATCTGCCAGCTGCGCGGCCGGGACTCGCCGATCAGCTCCAGCAGCCCGTCGAGCGCTTGGTCCCCGGTGGCGGCGTCGGCCACGGGGCAGGGGCTGCCGTCGGCGTCGGTGAGCATGCCCCGCTGAACGAGTTCGGTGAGGGCGGCGGCGCGGACGAGGAGTGCGGTGTGCGAACCGGCGGGTTGGCCGGTCTCGGTGTCGTAGGAGAGCAGGTAGAGCGAGGCGGAAAGGGAGAGCGATCCGTTCGGCACGGGAAACCTCCGACGGTCGGGCGTCCGGTGGGGCGGCGTACTTCGACCATATCGGCCACGCACCCTCATGATCGACCCTCCGCCACGGGGTCTCCGCGGCTCCTGGGAACACGTCACCTGACCGAGGCCGGGTTGCCCGGAACACGTCATCTCCCCGGGGCTTGGCATCTCCCGGGGGACATGGCCCATTTCCGGACGCCGTGGCCCGGCCCCAGGACGGCGGGCCCGGGACACCCGGACCCGGGACACGCGGAGGTCGCGACACGCGGAAGTCGCGACACGCGGAGGTGGCGGCGACGCGTACCCCCGTGTGTACGCGTGGCCGCCACCGGTCCCCCTCGGACCGCATCCCCCGTCCCCCGTCGGCCCGCTCGGGCCGCCCCCGTCAGCCCCCTCGGACCCCGTCCCCCGTAAGGCCTCCGTCCCCCGTAAGGCCCCCGTCAGGTCCCGCTCACGGGTGGTACAGCTTGACCACGGCAGTCGTGGCGGTGCGCTTGAAGTCGGCCAGTGGCGCCTGGTCGTAGCCGCCCATCTCGCCCCACGTCACGACGGTGACGGTCCGGCCGTCGCGACCCACTCCGAAGAGGTGGATGCCGGGCTCCGAGTCCGGGTACGAGGTGTGGACGCCGTAGACATGGGCGCCGTCCTCGGCCGTCAGGCCGCCGTAGTCCCGCCATGAGGCGGTGCCCTCCGGGAACTGGCGCTCCCAGTCGGCGGCGCAGTTCCGGATCTTCTTCTCGGCCGCGGCGGCGAGCTTGCGGGCCGCGTCCACCGTGCCGGTCCTGACCACGATCTGGCTGGCGCCGGTGTCGTACTCGGTCCAGAAGGTGCGGTGGGTCGCCCCGGCCGACGGGAAGGTCTTCTCCACGCAGAACGGAGGGGTCTCGGGCAGGCCCTTGGTGACATCACTCGCGTACCAGTCGGAGCTCGGATGCGGCGGGAGCTCCCTCGGCACGAGGTGGCCGGGGGTGCGCAGGGGCACGGCCACCTGCGCCTCCCCCCGGGCCTGGGCCTGGGCCTGGCCCTGGCCCTGGGCCGACGGTGCATGGGCCAGGGCCGGCCCGGTCCCGGCCACGGCCACGACCCCGACGGCCGCTGCCACGACGCCGAGCGCGGCGCCGCGGAATGAGTGCGTGGGCTTGCGCATGAGGTGTTTCCCCGTCTCTTCCCGATCTCAGGGTTTCGGCATGTCGCCGTCGCACCGGGAGGTCGCGGCGGCAGGACAAGCCTGTGCGCCACCTGGCCGTGGCGGCTACGACCGGCGGGGCATTCGGGACGCTGGAACGCCTGCACGTACGCTGACTTGGGGGTATGACAACACCCTGGAACGCGCTCGTGGGACGCCCACGGGACGACTCGCGGTGCCGGGGACGATATTGGGGGGTGGTGGGCGTGGGGAACGCCAAAGAGGTCGAGGACTTCGCCGAGAGACTCCGGGCGCTGAAGGAGCGCTCGGGCCGCAGTTACGGCTCGCTGGCCACACGACTGCACGTCAGCACGTCCACGCTGCACCGCTACTGCAACGGCGACGCGGTTCCGGCGGAGTACGCCCCCGTCGAGCGCTTCGCCCGGCTGTGCGGCGCCACCCCGGAGGAGCTGGTCGCGCTCCACCGCCGCTGGATCCTCGCGGACGCCGCGAAGCGCCGCGCGCGCGAGAGTGCGATGTCGGCTCCGCGCGGGGTCGAGGACGCGGCCGACGGCCCGGCCGCGGACAGCGCGGTGCGGGGGAGCAACGCCCGGTCCGGTGGCGGTGCGCCGCGGCACTCGGCCGATGTACGGGGCACCGACGCCGCGTCGGACGCGTCCGGGACCACCACGGAGCCCGCCGCGCCTTTGGCCGCCGACCGCCGTAAGGCGCGCGTCGACACGTCCGGGCCGGGCCCCGTGACCGACCCTCACCCGGACGCGGCCACGACCACCGGCCGGGCCGGAGACAACGGCACCGGGCTGGAGGCGGGCGAACGCTCACCCGGCGCTCAGCCGCGCGCGGCAGCCGATGAGCGGCCGGAGGAGCGGCCGGAGGAGCGACACGACACCGCCAACCCGGCCGACGCGTCAAGGGCCGCTCCGATGCCCGACGCCCGCCCGGTCACGCGCCACGCGTCCGCCGCGGCCGACCCCGCACCGGGCCACCCCGGAGGCGACACCGGCCCGGACCGGTCGGCGCAGGCCGGTGGCGCCGTGCGTCCTGACGCGGTCACACACCAGAACGGCAACCCACGCCAGCGCGGCGACGCCACCGACCGGGCCGACGGCACCCAGGCCGAACCGCCCGCCACATCCACGGCCGAGGCCGGATCCCTGGCTACCGGGCAGGCCCGCCCCCCTCGCCCGTGGTCCCCAGCCACCGACCGGGCCGACGGCGACCGGACCGATGCCGCCCGGGCCGAACCGCCCGCCACACCCACGGCCGAGGCCGGATCCCTGGCTACCGGGCAGGCCCGCCCCCCTCGCCCGTGGTCCCCAGCCACCGACCGGGCCGACGGCGCCCAGGCCGACGGCACCCGGGCCGAACCGCCCGCCACACCCACGGCCGAGGCCGGATCCCCGGCCACCAACCGGGACGCCACCGACCGGGCCGATGCCACCCGGGCCGAACCGCCCGCCACGCCCACCGCCGGGCCCAGGCTGACGGCCACGGCCAATTCCGCACCCACGGCCAAGGCGGGGGAACGCACGGCCACCGGCAACACCGGACCCGCCCCCACCGGCAAGGCCGACCCCCCGCCCGCCAAGCGAGCCCGTTTACGGGCCGTGGCGGCGAACGCCATGGGCCCCGCCGCCCCCTCGCGCGCACGCCGACCATGGGCGCTGCTCGCCGGGGCCGCCGCCGTTGTCGTACTCGCCGTTACGGCGGTCGAGGTGCGGCCGCCCGGGGAGGACGGCCGTAAGGACACCGCGGCCGTGCCTCCCTCCGCCGCGTCCACCTCCACCCCACCCGCCGGGCCGACCGCCCGGGGCCATCTGGACCGTCAGAAGACGGACGGCGACAAGGAGTCCGGCTCACCGCGCGACGGCGACGACCGGAAGGGTGAACGCGGCAAGGAGCACAGGGCCAAGGGGAACGCCTCCGGCTCCCCCGCGCCCGGCGCGTCCAAGGGGACCGACCACGGCGGGACCACCAAGCTCCCGCTCACCCTCGCCACCCGTTCCCACGTCTGGGAGAACGGCTGCGGCCACCGCTATCTCATCGACCGCCCCCCGACCCAGGTCGCCCCGCCGCCCACCGAGCAGGACGCCCCGACGTGGGCCGCCGCCCATGACGCGGTGCACGGCGGGACCACCAATGTGGAGGTCACGGTGCAGGGCCGGGCCTCGTCGGCCGTCGTCCTTCAGGCCCTGCACGTACGGGTCGTGGGCCGCCGCACCCCGCTCGCGTGGTCGTCGTTCGCCATGGACAACGGCTGCGGGGGCTCCCTCACCCCGCGCGCCTTCTCGGTCAATCTGGACGCCGCCCGTCCGCTGGCCCGGCCCACGGACGGCAATGACGCGGGCAAGCCGATCCCCGCCGTCCAATTCCCCTACCGCGTCTCGGCCTCCGACCCCGAGGTGTTACTGGTCAACGCCCGGACGGCGGGCTGCGACTGTAGCTGGTACCTGGAGCTGGACTGGTCGAGCGGCGGCCGCTCGGGGACGGTGCGGATCGACGACCACGGCTCGCCGTTCCGCACCAGCAGCGTCAAGGGGCGCCCCGCCTACGACTACGACTACGCCGACGGCACCTGGCACAAGAGCGACTGACCTCCAGAGCCCCGGGCCCCGGATGCCCGGGCTCCGGGCCCCGGAGCCCCCGGACCCCCCATGGCCACCGGGACCCCGGCATCCGGGGCCCGGGCACCCGGGGCCCGGGCATCCGGGACCCGGGCATCCGGGACCCGGGCCCCGGCCGCACCGCCACCTCACTCCACCGTCGTCGTGAGCCGCAGCGCCGCGTCCCGCACATCCGCGTGCGGATGGCCGCGCAGCGTGCGCAGCCGCTCCCGCCAGGGCCCCGCCCAATCCGTACGGGCCCCGGCCACCTCCGTAAGGGTCGCGGCGAACAGCCCGGAGGCGTGGCCGCCGTCCTCGTCGAGCTCCCGCGCGGCGCGCAGCAGGGCCGCGTCGGAGCCCGGCCGTGTGGCGGTGTTCAGCCGTTGCCGCAGGGCGTCGGCGGTACGGACGGCGAGCGCGGGGCGGGTGGCGTGCAGCCGGGCGAGGCGGGCCAGGGCGGCGGCCAGCGGGCCCGGGCGGGAGTTCAGGTCGAGGGCGTTCACCAGCACATGGGCCGCCTCCTGGACGAACGTCTCGTATCCGGCGAGGAGTTCACCGGCGGCCCGCGCGGTGCGCCGGGTCACCCGGGGCCGCATCCGGGCCAGGGTGGCGAGCCGGTCGGCCAGGTGCCGGATGCGGCGGTGCGCGGGGCGGTCCCGGTCCGGTTCGGCGTCGGGGCCGCCGGGGCGGGCGTCGGCGGTGGCGAGCGCGGCGAGCGCCCAGGCCAGCGGGTTGTCACCGGGCGAACCGTCGGGCGCCGCGGCCATCAGGTCCAGCAGGGCGTCGGCGGCGGGCCGCCAGCTCGCCCGGTTGCCCAGGTCGGTGACAGCCTCGACCAGCACGGCCGCCGCGTCCGGCGCCCATGGCGACCAGCGGGCCAGCGCCCCGTACCCGGCCGCGGCCACCTCGGGGTCGTCGGTGTCGCAGACGGCGCGTATGAGCTGGGCGTAGCGGCCGCGGTGGGCCTCGGCGAGGTCCAGCGGCCGGGTGCGCAGCACGGCGTGGCGCAGCTCGCGCCGACCGCTCGCGGCCGCGGTCAGCAGCTCCCAGGCGCGTTCGGTGTCGAGCAGCCCGGTGCCGAAGGCGACACAGGCGGCCTGCACATCGGGGTGCTGGCCGGGCAGCTCGAAGGTGTCGGCGAGCAGCGCGGCGGCGTCGGCCACCGGGAGCAGGGTGGCGGCGAGCCGGACGGCCTCCTTACGGCTGGTGACCTTCGCGGGGACGGGCGGTACGGCGGTGGCGACCCCGTCCGGGGCGAGCACCCCGCGCACCAGCCGCCCCAGCCGTGACGGCTCGACGTACCGGGACGCCCTCGTGGCCGCGTACATCGCCACCCGGGCCCGGTCGTCGCCCGCGTGGGCGAACAGGGCGGGCAGGGCATCGCCGGGACGGTCGGTGCGGGCGAGGGCGGCGAGCGCGGTCTCGGCCAGGGCCACATCGTCGGTGTCCGTCCAGGTCCGGACGGTGGCCGCGCCGTGGCCCGGGATCGGCGCGGCGTCGGCGACGGCGGCCGCCCGCTGCCCCGGCCGCAGGGAGGTGTCGGCGGCGGCCCGGTCCAGGAGGCGGGCGGCGGCGGCCTGCTGACGGGGCAGCCAGCGGCCGGTGTCCCGCCCGGTGGGCGGGGTCCAGTGGGTGCCGGGGGCCAGAAAGCGCCCGTACGGCGGGGTGTCGCCGAGGACGAGGTCGAGCAGATCGGTGCGACGGCGGGTCAGCACGGCCAGGACCGGCGGCAGCACGGCGGCCGAGGGCTCGTGCGCGAGCAGCTCGGCCACGCGGGCGTCCCGCTCGGCCGGTGGTTCCAGCCACAGCGCGATGGCGGTGCGGGCGGTCGCGTCGCTGCCGAACGAGATGGCCTGCCACAGGAGTTCCTGGAGTTCGGGGAGGGCGTGGGCGCGCCGTCCGAGGGAGCGGGCGAGGGCGAAGGTCAGCTCGTGGTCGACCCGTTCGGCGCCCGCCTCCAGCCAGGGCCGCAACGCCTCGAACACCGCCTGCTCCTGACCACGTCGCAGCTGGTGGTCGAGGCGGCCAAGGTCGGCGGCGCCGACGCTGCCCGCGAGCCGGGTGAGGGTGCGCAGCGCCCAGCCCAGCAGCTGCCGCCGGCCGGTGACGGCGTGTTCGCGCAGCAGCGCCACGGCCAGGTGCCGCAGCGCCTGGCGGGTGGCGGCGGACGAGTCGCGGGCGGAGATCGCGTCGGCGGCGATCCGGTCCAGCTGCTCGGCGGCGTCGTCGGTGAACAGCGCGGGGTGGGTGTGGGCGAGCGCGCCGAGCGCGGCGGAGCGCACCGGGTCCTGCTCGTTGCGCAACCGCTCCAGCTGCCGCAGCAGCTCGGTCAGGGCGTCCGGGTCGCCGGAGCGGGCCACGCACCGGATCAGCAGCGGATGGGCCAGGGCGCGGTCCTCGGCCGAGGAGCGGCGCACGGCGGCCACCAGCTCCTCGCGCGCCTCCTCGACCGGCAGATGGGCCACCGACTCCAGCACGGTGGTCCAGGGCGCACCGCGCTCACGCGCCTGGGCAGCCATCCGGCGGGCCTCGGCCTGACGGCGGGAACGCGGCAGGACCTCGAGCACGGCGGGCTCGATCACGGCGTGGGTGACGCCGCGGCCATCGGTGGCGTGGAGGGAGGTGGCCCGGTCGGTGGCGCCCCGGTCGTAGGCGGCGTGGTCGGTCCGGTCGTAGGCGGCGTGGTCGGTCCGGTCGTAGGCGGCGTGGTCGGTCCGGTCGTAGGCGGCGTGGTCGGTCCGGTCGTAGATGTCGTGGTCGGAGGCGGCGTGGTCAGAGGCAGCCTGGCCGTACTCGGCCCGGTCAGAGCTCGCGTGGTCGGAGACGGCCCGGCCGG